>NZ_OZ026470.1:618760-928140 GCF_964019925.1 Spiroplasma endosymbiont of Cantharis nigra | reverse complement strand
ATAATTTATTTAGTAACAAAAAAAGATTTTGAAGGCTCACTAAATGAAATTGGTTATTTAAAGTCTATGGGATATAAAAATAAAAATATAATTATCAATTATTTAGCAACTATAATATTTTCAATATTAGTAGGTTTTATTTTTTCTTTAATATTATTTTACTCTTTAGAAATAATTGTACTTAATATTTTTTCAGGATTTTTTAATTTTAGTTTTAAAAATTTTAATTATTTACCTTTAATTTTTTTCACTATTTTAATTTTTTTTATATTAATATTTATTTTTGTTATAAAAATAATCTCTTTTACAATTTTGAATAAAGGAATTATTTATTTAAATAATGGTGTCAAAATATTAAAAATTTCATACTTAGCAAGACAATATAAAAAATTATATAAGAGTTCTAAATTTGATAAGAAATTAAGGTCTGCTCTTTTCTTATCTTCATTAACAAAAATAACAGGAATAGCAGCTGCTATGCTATTGTGTTCGACATTAACAACTGCAACAATAGTTATTCCAAAACAAATTGAGAGAAATTATGAATCTGTATTTTCAAATATTTATTATAAAAATAAGATTGAGTATACTAGTCCTTTACCAAATAATCCGTTAAGTTTTTATAAAACCTATAATCCAAATTTTAAAGATGATGAATGAGGATTTGATTTTAAAAATAAAATAATAGATCAATATGTTGGATCAAAAAATAAGGATAAAGTAAGTACCGCATATCCTCTTTTAGAAGATAAAAAAACTATTAACTGAAATAAAGTTACTGAAAATATTTTAAACTCTGATATACATTCAGAGTACTATTCATATGATATTGCTCAAAAAAATAATACGGCATGAGCCGAATTTAGTTGATTAAACTGAAAAAATCTTTCTACAAGTTTTTTATTGGATTTGGATAATGCAGAGATTGACTCATCAGGATTAATAGGAAGTATAGGGTCAAAACAAACTATTAAAAATATTTATTCTCAGTGAAAAGATTATGATAATTTTAAACAAGAATTAGTAAGTTTAAAAAATAAAAATCCTGGAAAAGAGCAATTGTTAAAATATAATAATTTACTTCTAAATTTTTATAAAAAATATATTGGAGGATTACCATTAAAATATAATTCAAAAATAGTAGAAAATTATCAAATTAACATAAAAGAAATTAATAAGATTTTAAAGAAGGAAACTATTTATAAAGGTGATTATTTTTCTAATTATGATAAATACTGGAAAATAAGTAAAGATTACAATGACTTTTATGAAATAAAGAACTCAGAAATAGCGGATTTTAATTTTACATATAATGATAATTTAGTAGATGTAAAAAATCTAAAGTCATCAGTAATAAGCGATTGAAAAAATCAAGACATTATTAGATTAAATAATAATCTTACATTGTGATTTGCTTCAGTATTTGAATGAAGATTAGGTATGGGAATATTATTATTAACTTATACAAATTCTCCCTACTTTATTCAACAAAAAATAATTAAGTCAATTGAGTTAAATGAAAATTATAATGTAAGTAATAGTTTAGTACCATATGATAAAAAATCCGATGAGTTAGGAACGTACTTTAAAGCAAATTATAAAGATCAAGATTTCAATATTTATGGAGTAAATGAAAAATCAGAATTAAATTTACTTAAAAATAAAAAAAATAAAGTTATTAATAATCAGTTATTTAATGATTCAAATTTCTATTATCCTCTAATAATTAATAAAGCTCTTTCTGAAAATTTAAAAATCAAAGAAGGTAATGTTATAGATTTCAATGTATACATTGAAAAATTAGAAAAATATATTAATAACAAATATAGTGATATTGGTATAAATGATTTAGAGATGGGATGATCAAAAAGTCCTTTCAAAGATTTTAGAACCCAGTCAAGTAGAAGTTATTATTCTGCTCCAAAATCTATGTCAGACTATAGAAATTTTTCAGATACAAGTTTAGGTATACCTGTTAGTTTTAATTCAGCCAAGATAGGTGGAGTAGATTTTGCAATAACAAATGGTGGAGCTGTAGGAGCTTCTAACCAGCCACCAATTCATAAACGAGTTACAGACAATGACTTACAAATAACAAATAATATTTATAAAAGTAATAAAAAATTTAAAATTGTGGGTATTGAAAAAAGTTATGGTACACCAAAAGCTTGAATAACAAATGATAATGCAAATGAAATTATTGGATATGATAAGGTAGAGGAATTTAACTTTAATAATTTCTTTATTCCTGAATGAGCGCATGTTGAAGAGATATATACTTTTGAACAATTTAATGATGATGAGTTGAAAAATAAACTTAAAAATATTAGTTATAAAGAATTTAAAGCTAGTAGAAATAAAAATGAAAAATGAAAAAATATGTATGAATTTTTTATAAATCAATATCCAATATTTAATTATAAACTCTCTTCAAAAGCAGAGATCTTTGATTTAACTTCTGGATTATCCAACTCACAAAGATATGGAGATTATAGTCAATTTGGAACAAGGGGTAGTTATGGATTAATTTATCCAGAAAATTGTGAAACAGAAGAAGAGTGTGAACCTATTATAGATAAAAATAACTATTATGAGGGATTCTCGATTTCAACATTAAAAGGTCTATTGCCTGTTAACTCAGTGACTGAAATAACAAAGGACTTAATTGCTACTCTTAACTTTTCAATATATATATTTATTATTATTTTATTAATAATAACTTTTATTATATTAATGTTGGCTACAACTTTAATAATTACTGATAATAAAGAGTTTATAAATGGTATGAAGATAATGGGTTACTCAAACTTTTATATAATTAATCAAATATTCAATGTATATAATGGAGTTATATTATTTATGTTCTCTATTGGTTTTTTATTAGGATTGCTATTACTAAGTGGGGTTATTAATTTTGCTTCCTTATCTACAAGTCTTGTCTTTTTCACAACTTTTATATGATGACATCCATTGTTAGTTTTCCTTTTATTAAGTTGGTTATATATCTTAACTTTTTATATTAGTTGGTTTAATGTAAAAAAAATTAGAATTATTTAAAAAACCGTCTATAAAAATTTCTAATAAATTAAGTAAATAATCTTGTAATTATTATCTAGAAATTCCATGTAAAATATTTATAGGGGATTTTTTTACTTTAAAACAGATTTAAAAAAATATGGGGATATTTTCTCTATAGAATTACAGAGAAAATAATAGCAGGATGAAAACTATATACTTGCGCTTTTTATCATGTAAACAATAAAAAAGTTTATGATTTGGTAACTAAAAATATTAAAGGTATGTACTATTAGAGTCATTTTTTAATATGGTTAATGAATTTCGAATATTTAAGTCAATCTTAATTATTCACTCTGATAATCGTTCATAATTTATATCTTATCAATATCACTTAGCTACAATGTGATTTCGTTTTGATTTAAGTATATCTAGAGTAGGCAGATCTATAGACAATGGATATATTGAAGGTTTTTGAAGTACTCTTAAAAACGAAGTAATTAAGAAAGGATATAAATGCAACATTGTAAATAAATATTTTTATAATAATAGAGTTAGTTATAAAATATAGGTGTCTGAAAAAAAAGGAACATTACAATTTTTTTATTGAAAGCTATTATTTAATATAAAAGGTATTAAAATATTTATGAAAGGATGTAGATAATTTGATAAAAAACTTTAGCAATATATAAATTATAAATTTAATTATTGATATAAATCATTAATACAATTTTATAAGGAGAAAAATATATGCTAAAATCAATTTTATTAACTTCTTCTCTATTTGTTTCAACATTAATACCACAACACAGGTAGACTTTTATAATTTAAATTCGTCTAATATTAATATACAAAGAAATTTTGAAGATGGTCATACTATTTTTCAAAGTCATAATAGTGAAAATTTTCATAATGAAATACAAATAAAAATAGATGAATTATATTTAAGAGAAGGTATTGAAACTTTAGAAAATGGTTACAAATTAGAAACCAAAGTAATACCAATATTAAATTATTTTCAATGATTTGCTGGAGCAGAATCAAACTTGCAAACAAGTCAAACATTTTCATTTGCAAAAAGTCTTTATGATGATAAGGATAAAGCAAATCCTTCTATAATTGGTTATGAAGCAATTGCAAGTGGTCCAATAATGTTGGATTGAATAACCCAAATAGGCTTTGCAGGATTTGAAATATTAAATGAACCATTAATAATGACCGATTTAAATCTTGTTGCGACTACAGGTGTCTCACATAAAAAAAGTAAATTAAATTTAAAAGGAGTTTACAATATTTTTAAGGGCATAAGAGGAGAAATAAGATATAAAAATATATTAGGAAAAAACATTACACTTGCAAAAACGAAAAGTTTCTTTTGTTTTGGATTATGTAATACAACATTTGCTGGTGTTATTGCAATACAATCAGCTTATAATAAAAAATAATATGGAGATAATATAATTATGAAAAAAATACTTTCATTCTTATCATCAGTACTTTTAATTTCAAGTACACCAGTTTTAAGCGCTTCTTGTTCTACTGGACCCATTACTTTTAAATCAAAATTAAGTTCTGCAATTAAAGATATGAATATTACAGTAGATCAAAATACAGAAATTAATGAAGAATTTATATTAAATTACATTTTTGCTTCTAGAGGACTAGATACAGTAGAGCTACAAAAAGGTATTTCTGTTTCGAAGGTAAAACCAATAGATGAACAAAAAATGAAATACGAAGCAAAAATAACAGTAACTAGTGAATCTATTAGATATGAAGAAGAAAGTTTTATATCAAATATTGTTTTGAATTTTAAGTAGCATTTTAATAATAATATTAAATTTAATAAGTATGTTTAAAGTCCATAGTAGGACTTTTTTATACTCTTTATCATACTTATTTTTCTTATATTTGTATTTATTAAGACATTTACACTGTTTAATCAAAATTATGAGGTTAATATTTTTAGCTCATCAAGAGTTTATAATTATAAAAAAAATAGAGCAAAAACAAAGAAATATTCAAAGTGAAAGGCAAAAACAAGAGGTTAAATTATATAAATTTTAAAAAAATTCAACTTATATTTGACTTATATATTTAAAGTAGTAAGATTTAAATATTGAGATTTTAAAATCTCTGAGGTGCATAATGAATATAAATGAAAATAATAAAGAGATAGCAGACTCCAAAAATGTCGCTGTAAGCGACGATTGGTATAAACTATCAAATAAAAAAATATGTAGTATATTAGAAACAAATCCGCAAACAGGATTATCAAATCATGAAGCTAAATTAAGATTAGAAAAATATGGTAAAAATAATCTTCCTAAAAGCAAGAAACCTAATTGATTTATAATTTTTTTAAAGAGCTTTTTAGATCCTTTAAGTTTAATAATGATTTTATCTGGTTTAGCTTCTGGTTTAGTATCTGCAATTTCACAAAAAATTGAAACTGTTGATATAACAGGTTTAGTTATTATTGCAATAATTGTTTTAACTAACTCTATTATAGCAACAATACAAGAAGTTAAGTCTCTAAATCAAGTATCTAATTTGAATGAAAATAAACAATTTGCAATTGTTTTAAGAAATTCAAAGAAAATTGAAATCAATATTGAAGAACTTGTGCCAGGAGATATTATTTTTGTTAATTCAGGAGGATTTGTTCCAGCAGATACAAGAATCATTGATAATCAATTGCTTAGAATTGATGAGTCAGCTTTAACTGGAGAAAATGAACCTGTTAAAAAGATTTCAGATTCTATTAAAGATAAAAACTTAATGCTAGGAGATCAAAAAAACATAGCTTTTATGTCTACATTGGTTATTGAAGGTAAAATGATGGGTGTTATTTTTGGAACAGGTAAGGAATCTGAAATTGGAAAAATTGCAAATAAGATTACTTCTCATAAACCTGAAAAAACACCATTAGAAAAAAAAGTAACTTTATTAACTGCAATTATTGGTTTAACATCAATTATATTAGGATTAATTTTATTTTTAACAGCATGATTTTTAAGAGATTCAATCCATCCTTCATCTGGGGGAAGAGCAGATATAAAAAATCTTTTATTAGTTGCTGTTTCAGCTGCAATATCTTTAATCCCAGAATCGCTGACAATTATTGTAAAAATTTGTTTAATGGTGGCTACTAAAAAAATGGCCAAAAAAAATGTTATTATAAAGAATCCAAAATCAATTGAGACTTTAGGAAATGTTAATGTAATTTGTTCAGATAAAACAGGAACACTAACTCAAAATAAAATGACAGTAGATAAAATTTTTATTGATTTTTGTGAAAAAGATTTAAAGGATTTTGATAAAGCAAAACATAAAGAATTAATAAATTGTATATCATTGTGTAGTGATGCAATTGTAGAAAAAGAAAAAATTGGAAGTGCAACTGAAATAGCTACAATTGAATTTATAAAAAAATTTGATATTGATTATATTAAAATTAGAAAAAATAATGAAAGAGTTGATGAAATTCCTTTTGACTCAAAAAGAAAATTAATGACTACTTTAAATTATGTTGATAAAAAAGAAATAATTTATGTAAAAGGAGCAGTTGATTATCTTTCAAATATTTGTACAAATAAACTTGTAAATGGTAAAGTAACTCCTTTAACAGAAAAAGATAGAAATATTTTAAATGAACAACTTTACAGGTTTGCTAAAAGTGGATTAAGAGTTTTAGGTTTTGCTCAAAAAGAGTATAAAGACTCTAAAGATACTTATGAAAGTAATTTAACTTTTTTAGGTTGTGTGGCAATTATTGATCCACCAAGAGAAGAAGTTAAAAAATCAGTTGAAGAAGCTAAAAAAGGTGGTATTCGTGTAATTATGATTACAGGAGATCACAAAATAACTGCTTTTGAAATAGCATCAAGATTAGGAATTGCAGATGAAATATTTGATGGAGTTTTAACAGGCCAAGATATTAATGAGTTATCTAGAACTGAGTTAAAAGAAAGATTGCAAAAAACCAACGTTTTTGCAAGAGTAAATCCTGAACATAAAGCATTAATTGTGGATTTACTTCAAGAAGATAAAAATATTGTTGCCATGACAGGTGATGGTGTTAATGATGCACCAAGTCTAGTTAAAGCTGATGTTGGTATATCAATGGGAATTACAGGTACAGAAGTTGCTAAAAGTGTAAGTGATGTTATCTTAGCAGATGATAATTTTAAAAGTATTATATCTGGAGTTAACTCAGGAAGAAATGTTTATGAAAAAATTAAATATTCAATATCATTTCTACTTGCAGCAAATATTAGTCAGATAATTACACTATTGTTAATACTTGTAATAAATAAAGATATTGCTTTAAACTCAGTTAATATTTTATTTCATATTTTTATTATTGAAACTATTGTTGCAGTTCCTATTGGAATGCAAAAAGAAAGAAAAGGCGTTATGAAGAACCCACCTCCAACAAGTAAGCATGAAAGTTTACTAAAAGGAATTTGAGTTCAAATGTTTATAACCACATTCTTTAATACCTTATTTGCTGTTTTAAATTATCAAATTGCAGTTTTATGATTTGGTTATGGTAGTGAAAGTTCATTAGCTTTTGGTAAGACAGGAGTTTATATAGCAATTATGTATTCACCAATATTTTACTCAATACTATATAATAATTTTTTCTTACCAATTAAATCAACAAAAAATATTAGTGATGTTGATAAATATCGACCAAATAAATGATTATTAATTTTAATGGGAGTAGCTTTTGTTGTGACAACCTTAACTTTAATTCCCGTAGGAATAATTAATGACTTTTTTGATTTTACAACAATAGGATTAAATCCAATATTGGCAATGATATTTTTTGTAAATTCTTTATTACCTACAATATTTATTTACTTTACATATAAATTAGTTTTTAAATGAATTTAGGTTGATAAGAAAAGTTTATAGTATTCTTTTTACTATATAATAAGAGTTGTATTTAATATAAAGAAGGAAAAAATGGAATTATGGAAGATTTTGAATTACAAGTTGGTGGAGGTAAGTTTGTTAAAACTTTAGTCTACTACTTTATACAAGAATGAAAATTATCATTAGTAATGTTAGCTCATTGTATAATTATTGTTATATTAGCTTTACTTTTACCAATACTAACATTTCAGATGACAGGAGCTATAGGATTAAAAAATGATCCGGAAAAAGTAGTTCAAGGAACAAATATTATTACAAAAATATGAACTGAAGATTGATTGCTATTAGTATATATTTCTATAGCAGTTGTTCTTATATATTGTGTCTTTTCTTATATATATGATTATTTAGCATTTATATTAGGAAGAAGAATAGAAATTAGTTTAAGAAATAGGTGTTTAGAAAACTTAGTAAGACAAGATATTTCTTATTATTCAGATAAAAAAATTGGAGAAATATTAACAAAAATTGTTTCTGATACTCAAATAGTAGGAGATCAAGCTGTTCAAGTACCATTGCAATTTGGACTATCTTTTTTCGAAATTATTGGTGCAGCAATTTTAATGTATATATTAAGTTGACAATTAGCAACAGTTACTGTAATTACTTTTGCAATAATAATGGCTTTAATGATGATTTGTTTCTTTGCAACAAGAAAAAAAGTAATTAAAGTAAGAGAAAGTATTACAGAAATAAATGGTAATGTAACTGATAGAATTGCAACTGTAAGATTAATTAAATCAAGTGGAACAGAAAATTATGAAACAGAAAGATTTAAAGAAGTTCACAAAGATTTCTATAAAAAATCAAAAAAAGTTGGTACAAGACTTGCACTTATGTTGACAATTATGTGAGGTGGAATATTTGTGCTTCAATTTTCAACAGTTGTAAGTGCTATGCTAATTTATGGTAATGCTGATAAAAATGTCTCAAAAGAGTTCTTTGGAACTACATTTGCATCATATAATTTAGCTCAAGGCCTAATGATAGGACCGTTATTTAATATAATGGCAGCACTATTTGGACTAGCTCAAGCATCTGTTGCTTCACAAAGAGTTGATGATACTATCCATGCTAAATCAATTATGAATTCTCATTACTTTGATGGTGAGATTGTTAAGGAAGTTAAAGGCGATATTCAATTTAAAGATTTAGAATTTGAATATCCAGAAAAACCAGGTAAAGTTATTTTACCTAAATTTAGCTTTACTTTTGAAGAAGGAAAATCTTATGCTTTTGTTGGTGAAACTGGAAGTGGTAAGTCAACAATAGCAAAATTACTTTTAAGATTTTATGACCCCTCAAAAGGTAAAATTCTTATTAATGGTAAAACAAATTTAAAAGATGTAAATTTAGCAAGTTATTTAAGACATGTTGGATATGTAGAACAGGATCCTCAAATCCTTTATGGTGATGTATTTGAAAATGTAAAGTATGGTTCATTTGATGCAACAGATGAAGAAGTAATTGAAGCATGTAAAAAGGCAGAATTACACGAGTTGGTTATGACTTGACCAGGAGGCTATGAAACCATTTTAGGAGAGCGTGGTTTCTTATTAAGTGGTGGTCAAAAACAAAGATTAATTATTGCAAGAATGTTCTTAAAAAATCCACAAGTTTTAATTCTTGATGAAGCAACTTCTGCACTGGATAATATTGTAGAAAAAGAGATTCAAGCAAAATTAGACTTATTGATGAAGGGTAGAACAACTGTTACTATTGCACATAGATTGAGCACAATAAAAAATGCTAATGAAATCATTGTTTTAGGTGGTAATGGAGCTGGGATAGTTCAAAGAGGTAAGTTTAATGAGCTAAGAGATCAACCAGGACATTTCCAAAAACTTTATAAGGCAGGATTAATTGAATAATATTAAAAACAAATAAAACTATTTGTTTTTTTTATTTTTATAAAAAAAGCATTTTTTTATAAAAATTTAATAAAAAAGATTGATTTTAATAATATTAATATGCTATTATGAATAGGTAGAAATCTATCTATGGCTTTTTAGCTCAGTTGGTAGAGCAACCGGCTGTTAACCGGTTGGTCGCAGGTTCGAGTCCTGCAAAAGCCGCCATTTTGATGGCCTGTTGGTGAAGCGGTTAACACACACGGTTTTCATCCGTGCACACACGGGTTCGAACCCCGTACAGGCTACCATTTTTTATATTTTTCTTTGGAGTGTTAGCTCAGTTGGGAGAGCTCCTGCCTTACAAGCAGGCGGTCGGCGGTTCGAGCCCGTCACACTCCACCATTTTTTTTATGCTGATGTGGCTCAATTGGCAGAGCAACTGACTTGTAATCAGTAGGTTGTAGGTTCAAGTCCTATCATCAGCACCATAAGGAAAATATCATCAACCATATTTGGTTGTTTTTTTATTCTGAAATATATGTATTATATTATTAGAGGAACAAATGCATGAAAAAAAGCTTATCTTTAATTATTTATATTTTTTTAGCAATGTTTCTTTTAAATCAAATATTGGTAATCAGTTTTATTAAAAACATCTATTATAAACTTAATGATAAAAATTTAGATGATATAGTTTATATAATTGTTATTTTATCAATAGTATTTTTATTAATAATTGGGTGTATTGCTTTAGTATTTATTAGTAGGAATACAATTAAATCCACTTTTGTGGGATCAATTATATTAATAATTTTGGGAAGTATATTATTCTTTACTATTATTTCTTTTACTTGAATATTTGGAATAATAAATATTATTTGTGGTCTGGGTTTTATTATTACTGGATCAATACATTTAAAAACAACAAGAGAATACTTATAATTTTTGCATTTAATTATTTGATTAAAACAAAAAAAATGTTATTATAAATTTGTTATTTTAATCGTCTCGTTAGCTCAGTCGGTAGAGCAACTGGCTTTTAACCAGTGGGTCATAAGTTCAAGTCTTATACGGGACACCATTCATCCGGAATTGGCGGAATTGGCAGACGCACCAGACTTAGGATCTGGCGTGGTAACACGTGGGGGTTCAAGTCCCTTATTCCGGACCATAAAGAATTTTAAATCACTTGCCAGTGATTTTTTTTTTTTTTTTATTATTTTCTTATTGCAATTTTTATTTATATTGTGTATATTCTTTTTTAAGAAAAGTTTGAGTAATTTATGAAAAATTTTAGTTCAAAAATAAAAAATAAAAAATTAAAATTTAGAGATTTTTATATTTCTCAATCTTTTCAATTTTCTAAATTATTTATATTTAATTAATCAACCATTTTAATGGTTGATTTTTTTTTGTAAATATTTTAGTTTAAAAGGAGAATAATATGGAAGAAATTAAAAAACTTGATTTGGTTTTAGAACCCAATCAGAGACCAAAAAATATTGGACAGTGGACTGTACTATCACTTCAACATGTATTTGCAATGTTTGGAGCTACAGTATTGGTTCCAATTATTATAAATAGTTTGTCTGAAAATGGTGAAGTTATAAATATATCAATGGCTTTGTTTTGTTCGGGAGTTGGAACTTTAATTTATATTGCACTCACAATGGCAAAAGTACCAATATATTTGGGAAGTAGTTTTGCTTATATGACCGTTTTAGGAGTAGGTTGAAATCAATGAGGAAACTCAATTTTTATAGCTATATTTGTTGTAGGAATGGTTTATATATTCATGGGATTTTTAATTCATTGAACTGGTGTTAAATGAATTAAAAAAGCCTTTTCTCCAATAGTTGTTGGACCAATAATAATAACTATTGGCCTTAGTGCTGTTCCTAGTGCTTTAGAAAATATTGGTTTTGTTGCAAAAAATAATGCTTGAGGAAACTATCCTCAATGATTGGCAATTTTAATTGGAGTTTTAACTTTTCTTGTAGCTGCTATTTGTATGTTAAAGGCAAAAAGTTTTGTTAAAGTTATTCCAATACTTATAGCTTTAAGTGTTGGCTATCTTGTTTGTATAATTTTACATTTCTCTCTTGCTAAAACTAACTGAACAATCTTGAATACACAAGATATTTCAAATCCGAGTAATTGAGAGTGATACCCAAGTTTTAAAAAAATATGAGATGTAAATCCAAATACAATTGGACCAGCATTAGTTGCCATTGTGCCAATATCATTGGTTACAATGGTTGAACATTTAGGAGATCATATAAATATTGGAACAATGACAGGAAGAGATTTTATTAAAAATCCTGGAATAAGTAGAACCTTAATGGCTGATGGAGTGGCAATGAGTTTTGCAGGATTAATAGGAGGTCCTGCAAATGCAACCTATGCAGAAAATACAAGTGTTGTTGGTTTGACAAAGGTGGCAAGTGTTTGAGTAACTGGGTTAGCTGCAATATTTGCAATAATAATGAGTTTTATTGCTCCTATTAATGAAGTAATAAAAATGATTCCAGTTCCTGTGATGGGTGGAATTAGTTTAATGCTGTTTG
The DNA here is from genome assembly GCF_964019925.1 of Spiroplasma endosymbiont of Cantharis nigra. NCBI lineage: Bacteria > Bacillati > Mycoplasmatota > Mollicutes > Entomoplasmatales > Spiroplasmataceae > Spiroplasma > Spiroplasma endosymbiont of Cantharis nigra. The sequence goes on along the minus strand of NZ_OZ026470.1, from coordinate 915,761 downwards.
GAATGATTGCTTCAAATGGTATAAAAATTATGATTGATGCAAAAGTTGACCTTAAAGATGCTAAAAACTTAGTTGTGATATCAGTTATTCTTGCAATAGGAATTGGAATGTCAATTATGAAAGAAGATATTATAATTGGTTCATTCCATATTACAGGATTATTCTTAGCAACATTCTCTGGAGTAATTTTAAACCTTTTACTTCCAAAGCATGACAATGCGGGAATTTTAACAATATTTCATGGGTTAAAAACAAAGAAAGAAAATCAAAATGTGAAAAATGTTGAATTAAAGAAAAAAAAGACTAAAAAATCAAATAAATAAATATAAAAATAGGAAATGATTCAAATTAAAGGAATCATTTTTTAATTGATTTCATAAACTAATATATTTGATTTATAATCATTATTGATAAATCGAGGTGATATTATGGAATTAAAAGAAAATGTTCTTATTTTTTCAGATTTAGATGGTAGTGCTTTGGCGAGTACACATGAATTTAGTGAATTTACAAAAGAAGTTGTAAAAAAAGTTTATGAAAAAAACTACTATTTTATACCAGTAACTGCAAGATGCACAAAAGATACCTTTGAACAACAATCTATATACTTAGAGTTGGACAAGCTTGGTGGAATTGCTGCAGCAAATAATGGAACTCATATATATGATTTCAAAAAGAATAATTGAATAAAAAAAGAATATATTTCTAAGGAAACTTTAAAACAAATTTTTAATATAACTTATGGAAAAATTGGAAAATATAAAGTTCACTTTATTAGTGACGACGCATATTTTGTTTATGGGCCAGGTGAAAATTCAATATATTGATCAGAAATTATGAAAATTGATTATAAAGTAATTGACTCTTTTGAAGAAATTGATAAGGAAATTAATCATATTACAGTAGTTTTAGAAAAAGAACCATCTCAGGAAAGTATTGAATTATTTTATAAAAATTTTGCTATTATAAGTAATGAACTTGATATAATCAAATATACAGATAGAGTTTATGAATTAGCAATTAAAGGAATTCATAAGGGATCTGTAGTTAAAGATGTACTAAACTATTTAAGTTTAGATAAATCAAATACAACAACATTTGGATTTGGTGATAGTTTTAACGATTTTGAATTAGCTGAACAAGTTGACAATTTTATAGCAATGGAAAATGGATTAAAAGAACTAAAAGAAAAAGCTATGTTTGTCACTAAGACAAATGATGAAAATGGAGTAGCAGAATATATAATTAAAAATATATTATAAGGAGAGAAAAATATGGCAGTTAAAGTAATAGAAACAGTAGAAGAATTTAATCAAGAAATATCAAAAGAAGCAACAGTAGTTGACTTTTATGCAGAATGATGTGGACCTTGTAAAATGTTTGCACCAATTTTTGATTTAACATCAAACGAAGAAGAAACAGTAAATTTTATTAAAGTGGATACTGATAAATTAAAGGAAGTAGCATTAAAATATAATGTTATGTCAATTCCAACTATTATTATGTTTAAAAATGGTGAAGTTGTTAAGCAAAATAGTGGTTTTATGCCAAAAGATATATTAAAACAATTTATTAAATAAGGGGGGCATAGGAAATTGATAAAGTTAATAGCACTTGATATAGATGGAACTTTAGTAAAAAGAAGAAATTTAGTATCGAAAACAAATATTAAGGCCATTAAAGAGGCAAGAAAAAAAGGAATAAAAATTTGTATTGCCACAGGTAGAAATATATCAAGAGCTAAAAATATTGCAAAAGCAATTGGTCTTGATTCAGCTCAAGAATTTTTAATAAGTTTAAACGGTGGAGCTACTTTTAAATACAATGAAAAAGCTGAACCAATTATGGTTGAAGAACATTTATTTGAGTTAGAAGATTTTAAATACATTTATGATGTTGCTAAAGAAAATAAATTAAGCTGTTTTAGTTATGCAAAAGATCCAAATATTGCATATGTGTTAAAAAAGGATTTATTTACATATGTGTTAAAAAAATTTTCTCACAGAAAACTTATTAGATATAATCGTGATACAGTAAAAGATACTTCATATAAAATTGTTGTATATGGAAAACCAAATGGTATTTCTGATCTTAAAGAAAAATTAAAAGATAAGCAATTTGAAATGTTTTCATGGAGTTATGTCCCGCATTCATCTAATGTTGAAATTAATCCAAAAGGTGTAGATAAATTATACTCACTTCAAAATGTGGCAAAATCTTATGGAATAAAAGCAGAAGAAATAATGTATTTTGGTGATAGTGATAATGATCAAAGAGCAATTGAATGAGTGGGACAAGGAATTGCAATGGGAAATTCTAAAAAGCACTTAAAGGATCTTGCATCAGATTCAACAAAAACGAACAAGAAACATGGAGTTGGTTACTGAATTCAAAAAACAGTACTAGTCTAAAAAAATTGTAATTTAAATGAAACTTATTTTATAATTTATTAATAAATTAGAATTTTTAATTCTAAAAATAGGGGTAATATTTTATTCCAAAGGAGTTAAAATGAAAAGAAAACCAAAGATCATAATAATAATTTTTATGAGTTTAATCTTGGTAACTTCAATAGTTACTGCAATGACATTTATGATTTTAAAAAACAATAAAAATATTATTATTAATAATAAGCAATCTGCTGTTTGACAAAGTGGTCCTTTAAAAAAAGAAGATAAGAAAGAATTAGAATACTCTAATGATTTATCTTATTTTTTTGGTGAAACAGAATTTAATTATGTGACTTATAAAAAGAATAACAGTCAATATAATTTTTATGGAGATGAAGTGAATGTTAAAAGAACAAAAATTTACAATAATAAAGTAAAACTTTGAAAAAATGATATTTTTGAAGAGCAAATTATATTATTTAAAAATATTAATCAAGATACTATAAAAAATATTAATGTAGAAATTTTAAATCAAAATGAAAATATCAATGTTTCAGCTCACGTTATTAATCCAATTAAAAGTAATAATACTACAATGGCAAATAATGATTTAATTCCACTTGGAGAATTTTATACATTTGATCAAGTATCTAATGATAATAATCTTGATCAGATGCCTTTAAGCTTTCAACCAATATTAATTAGATATATTAGTAATAATAAAGCTGCTGAAGGTTTATTAAAAATAAAAATTAGTTATATTATTAATAATATTAAAAAAGAAATTTTCATAGATAAAGAATATATAATTAATGATAATTTGCAGTATGAAACTTCAGATTTTGGTTCTAGTGCAATGTTTTTTCCAAATACTTCTTCAAAGTTTATTTTAAAAAATCTAAATGAAGTGGTTACTAAAAGAAAAGTAGATTATAAAGACGATGATAATATAGATTTTAAGGATTATAAAAAATTAAAAAATATAATTGGAATTGAGAATCCATTATTACCAAAGGATTCTGAAGTATATAATGTAGAGCAAAAAGATGAATTTATAAGAGTTTGATTAAAATCAGAAACATATAAATATGTTACAACTGCAGGTCAACAAATTAATTATATAAATATTGACTTTTATAAGGAGAATAATTTAACAGAATCTGCGGTTTTAAGTACTGAATCTCAGGCTACAAAAATTATTGGCAATTATGACTATGCAATAGTAGATGATATTACAAGAACTTTGCCAAAGTATTTAGATTCAAACCCTTTAATTACAAGAAATAATATCTTGGGAAGAAAAATAAAGGAAATGTCTGAAAAATCAAATTATGAAAGTATCTCAGTGCCTAATTTTGGTTTGGGTAATTTTATAAAGTATGTTTTTTTACCTAATGAAGGTGAAAAAAATATTATAAATAAATTTATGGGAGATAATTTAGAAGAAATATTTAATCAAATCAATAATAAGGGAATTTGAAAATTAGATTTTAAAGTTTTTGATAGATATGTTAAGTTTTTAAAAGATAGTGGAGTTAAAAATATATTAATACCCATTGGCTCAAGGGGTTCTTCTAATATGTTTAATTTTTTTGTCAAGGATTCAGATCAAAGAGCTTATCAAGTTGCTGCAAATAGTTTATATGTAAATAATAAAGGTGAAATAACAGAAGATGGTGTTTCAATAATAAATCAAATGATCCCATTATTGCGTGATCAACTTGCAGTACATGCAAGTCAAAATAGTGATATTTATGAAGATATAAATATATACTATTCATATGATGAATTTTCAGCGGAAGTAAATAATTTATCAATAGATATTTTTAAAGAAATTAATGATAAATATAAAAATTTTTGAAAAAGTCATTTATATGGAGGATGAGAATTTAAATTGGATTCAAAAGATTTTGAAGGACTTGAAAATGCTTTAGATGTTTATGATTATGTTACTTTACAGCAAAGAGAATTTATTTATGAATTTAGTAAAACAGAAAAAAAACTAGATGATTTAATTAAATATTTTAATAAGAGAAACTATCAAAATAAAAAAACTCATATATACTCTTCATGAAATAATTATCCAGCTACTTATTTAAATAGTAATGGATATGAAATGTTATGAGCAATGCTATTCTCAAGTAAAGTTGGAGCAGATGGTTATGATAGATATCAAGTAGATGGTTATAAAAATGATATTTCATTAGATGGTGAAGTTTTAGATGCAACAAAAGAGCCGGGAGATTCGTTTTATATTTATCCTGGTGATGGAAATGAAATGCTAGATAGTTTAAGATACACTAATATGGTTAAGGGAGTTAATCTTGTAAATAAGGCAAAAGTTATTTTGCAAGATAATCCAAACTTTGTTAATTATAAAGAGGTATTGCAATTCGTTACAGATGATGAAAATAGATATATTAGTGAAAAATGAAATTTAAATTATTATGACTATAATAAGAATTTTTCAAGTAAAAGTTTATCAGGTCAAGCAACTTATATAAATTGATTAATTAAAAACTATAAATTTTAAAAATAATTGTGTTTACTTAAATTAGATTTTTACTAATAAAATCTTTTTTAGTTTTCTTTGAAGTTTATAAAAAAATTAACATTATTATATATATAATAATGTTATAAAAATTAAAGGAGAATTACTATGAAATTACAAGCAATAATAAATATTAACCAGTACTTAATTTCTGAATGATTTAACGTAGTAATTACTCGTGTAGAATGATTTGAAAAAGTCTTAGAGACTGAAATGCTCCTCCTGATTGCGTAATTAGTTTTAATAAATTACGCGTTAAAAATTTAATATTTTTTTAAAAGGAGACATATTATGAACAACAATAATATTTTAGAGATTAGAAATCTTACTAAAAGTTATGATGGAAAAGTTGTTTTAAAAGGTGTTAGTTTTAATATTAAAGAAGGAGAGTTTATAACTCTTTTAGGACCATCTGGGTGTGGTAAGACAACTACTTTAAATATCATTGGGGGAAGAGAAAAACAAGACTCTGGTGATTTATTATTTGAAGGAAAAGATCTTACTCCAATTCCAAGTAATAAAAGACAAATAAACACAATTTTTCAAAATTATGCACTTTTCCCTCATTATGATGTTTACGATAATATTGCTTATGGATTAAGAGTTAAAAGAGTTAAAGAAGATTTGATAACTAAAGAAGTAATGCAATATATCAAAAAATTTTCATTAGAAGGTATGGAAAATAAAAGGGTTCATGAATTAAGTGGTGGTCAAAAGCAACGTGTTGCAATTGCTAGAGCACTTATTTTGAAACCAAAAATTCTACTTTTGGATGAACCTATGTCAGCTCTTGATGTTCAATTAAGAAAAAGAATGCAAGATGAATTAAAAGAGCTTCAAGAAGAAATTGGAATAACATTTATTTTAGTTACCCATGATCAAGAAGAAGCTTTAACTTTAAGTGACAGAATAGTTGTTATGAATGATGGAGCAATTCAACAAATTGGTTCTCCAGAAGAAATTTATAATGAACCAGAAAATAACTGAGTTGCTAATTTTATTGGTGTATCAAATGTTATTGAAGATGGTGAATTTATAAAAGATTTAAAAGTTAAATTTGATGGTAAAGAATTTGAATGTACTGATAAAGGTTTTGGAGAAAATGAAAAAAATATTGATATTGTGTTAAGACCTGAAGATTTAAAAATTCAAAAACCAGACAAAGGCTTCTTTAATGGTATAGTTGAAAATATTATATTTAAAGGTGTCCATTATGAAATCACTATTAAAACAAAAAATAGAAGTTATATTGTACACACAACTGAATTCCATGATTTTGATAAAGAAGTTTCTATTAAATGAAATCCCGACGATTTACATATTATGTGAAAAGAGATAGATGAATAATTTAAATAACGATAAAGACATTATAGAAGAAAAAAATAATGTTGAAGTCGAAAAAGAATTAGATGATATTGAAAATATAGAATCTGAAGGAACAGAAATAGAAACAGAAATACCAAAAATAAAATTAAAAGAAAAAATTCAGGAATTTAAAATTGTAAAAGGAATCAAATCAAAAGTTTGACCAATAATGTTACCATTTATGGTTGTAATGGGATTTTTAGTTGTTCTTCCATTATTAGGAATAATTATTTTTTCAATAATTGAAGCAACAGGTAATAGTATTAAATTTAAACTTGATTTTTCAAACTTTGTTAAGCTTTTAACATCAGGGTCAATTTTATATGTTTTATTTTTATCGTTAATGTATGCATTTATAGCAAGTATTATATGTGTCGCTTGTGCTTATCCAATAGCTTTAATAATGGCTCAATTAAAAAATAAATTATTAGCAAAAAATGTATGAGTGCTTGTTACATTACCAATTTGAATAAGTATGATATTAAAAATTCTTGGATTGCGAAGTTTATTCTTAGTGATTTCACCAAGTTTTTTGGGAACACCAATAGCAGTTATTATTGGAATGGTTTATATGTTTTTACCATTTGCGATATCACCAATTTATAATGCAATTGAAAATCAAGATAGAAACTATTATTTGGCTGCTTTAGATTTAAAAGCAAGTAAGTCAAAAGCGTTTTGACATACAACTTTTAGACAATCATTGCCAGGGGTTTTTGCTGGATTTACATTAGTATTAATTCAAGCTGCCACATCGCTTTTAATTGTTAGATATATGGGTGATGGAAAAATAAATTTAATTACTTCAATTATTGAAAACTATTTCTTTAGAGGAACTGATTTCACTTTTGGAGCAACAATAGCGATTGCTTTGGCATTACTTTTATTTGCAATCATGGGAATTATGAAATTAATTTCAAATAAATTTGAAGTTAGGGGGTCAAAAAAATGAAAAAATTCATCAAATCAAGTTACTTCTTAATAATGATGTTATTTATTTATGTACCAATTGCAGTGATGATTATATTTTCATTTAACTCTGGTAGTAGTGTTACAAGTTGAAGTGGATTTAGTTTGGAATGATATAGTGCCTTAGTCAATAACTCTCCATTTATGAAATCAATAACTGTATCATTATTTGTAGCAATGGTTTCTACAATAATGTCACTACTAATTGGTATGATGGCTGTTGTAGGATTAACAAAAATTAAAAAGAGATCAGCAGATAATTGAGTAAGGATAGCAAATATACCTTTGGTAAATGCTGATGTTATTACTGCAGTAGGATTAATGTTATTATTTGTTCTTGCAGGATTAAAATTTGGAATTGTTACTTTAATTGCAGCGCACATCTCTTTTAATGTGCCTTATGTAATTATTACAGTTCTTCCATTTATGAACAGAATTGATAAAAACATTCTTGAAGCTTCTAAAGATCTTGGTGGAAATCAAAGACAAACTTTTTATAAAGTTGTTCTTCCAATTTTAACACCTTGTATTATTACAGCAGCAGCAATTTGTTTTGCAATGAGTTTTGATGATTTTATTATTTCTTACTTTACTGGTGGAGGACAAACTAACGTATCTACTTTTATTTATACTGCTAAAAGAATGCAACCCTATATAAATGCTTTTGGAACTTTATTGGTAGCTTCAATTGTGCTTATAGTTTTAATTTGAAATATAATTCAAATTGCTTTACAGAAATCAAAAGATGTGAAAGTTCAAATTAAAAAAGGTGAATATAAAATAAAAGTGATTAGTAGAATTGAAAGTGAAATTAAGTATCTTCAAAGTTGTCTTTCAACTGGTACTAGAACACAAAAGACTAAAAATTTAAAACTTTTGGCTAAATTTAAATTGCTTAAAATTCAATTTAAGTTATTAAATAGTAAAAATAACAATAAAAAAATTAGTAAATTAGAGTGAAAGAAAGAGTTAATTTCATCAGAAATTAAAACAGAAAAAAGATATTTTACAATATTTAAAAAGTTAAATATTAAGAAATCACAAATTGAATTAAAAATTAAAAAAATGACAAATGAGAAAAAAATAAGAAAATTTGAGCAAGTTTTAAGTAAATTAGAAAGAAAAATTTATAAGTACGAAAAAGAAATTGAATGAATTAATGAAAGAAATCAAAATGACAAAGATAAGGCTTTGGAAATTGGTCAACAAGTAATTGATTTAAAAGAAGAGTTGGCAAATTTAGAGTATCCAAACTCAAAAGAAATTTCTTGATACAATAAAAAAATAAAAGAACTTTCTATTAAAAGAGACAGTTTACTTGAGGGAAGAAATCAATATAAACTAAGAATGACTATTGAAAAATTGGCTTTATTACAAAAAGAAAATGAAGAAAAATCAAGAAAAAAATATGAACAATTAAAATTAATTAAGGAAAAAGTATTTAGAAAAATATCACTTGTGGATTCTATAGATAAGCAAATTAATTTATTAAATAAAGTTGATGAAAGTTACTCATCTAAGTTAGCTGAATTACAAAAAATTAGAGAAGAAAAACTTAAAGAAGCAACTCAATCAATTAATTCTAATTTAGCTATAAAAGAGGAAAAATTAGAAAAAGTTAATAATTATGTCAAAGCTAAAAAAGATAAGTATTTTCCTGATGTATTAGAAGAAACTTATGTTCCTAAGTCAAATAGATGAATTAAAAGAAACTGAAAGCAACTTACTATGGGTTCAGCTCTATTAATCTCATTTTCATTATTAACAACAGCATATGTAATGAATAATATTTATGATTTAGTAATTGGAAATTGAGGAAGTTATATTGATGTTAATTTAATTACTAAGTTTGAAAAAGAAACAGGGTATAAAGTTAACTATCAACAATATGATTCAAATGAGTCTCTATATAATAAAACATACACATTTAACTATGACATAATGGTGCCAAGTGATTACATGGTTGAAAAATTAGCTACAGAAGGTGCCTTACAAAAAATTGATTGAGATAAAGTTGAAACAATTGAAAATCCAATTGAAAATCCTAGCTCTAAAGTTTGTAATGATACTTTATTTCAAGAGGACGAAATAGAGAAAGAAATATTACACTATAATTGCAATATTTTAGACGCTCATGAAAATCATAAATTCAAAGATGCTGATGATATTTCTTCTAACTTATTAGATTATTCAATTCCTTGATTTTGAGGAGATGTTAGAATTGTATTTAACTTAGGGGATATGGTGAATGGTCAATTTAAGGAAAATACAAAATTAGTAAATTTCTTAAAGGAGCAAAATATATTCACAGAACAAATAAATCAAAAAAGCATGTTTTATGAAATAGATCCTAATAAATTATCATGGGACATCTTATGAAAAGGTGCAGAAGCTGGATTTAATCTTGCATTAAATGAAGACCCCAAAAATGTATTTATGTATGGTTTTGAAAAGCTATATGGAAATGTTGAGGCAAAAGATGGTCTTACAGTTAGCAATGTTGCATTAAGTAAACAGCAACAAATTGATAATGTGTCAAATGAAATTAAAAATCTTGTAAGCTATAGAAATGTAGGATTATATGGAGATCAACTTCAAGATAAAGTTCATGATAAAGATTTTGATATTGCAGTAATGTATAATGGAGATTTAATTTATGCAACTCAAGATGACTATGAAAGTGAAGTTGAAGAAGATAACTTAATAGTCAATCGAGAAGAGGTTCAATCAAATAATTTTGATTTTACAATAATATCAGAAGTACCTAGAAAAGATTTAACACATAAAAATATTAAAATTTTAGATAAAGAAGTTAAAAAAGAATCAACAAATCTATGAAGTGATAATCTTGTTATTTCAAGTGGAAATAGAGAGTTAGAAGCAACTTATGCTTTTATAAACTTTATTTATAGTAGAGACTCTCAAGAGGCTCTTGTTGATGAAACTGGGATGCCTACTGGATTTCAAGAGATATTAGAATATGGAATGACAAAAGGCGATGAATGAGAGAAATGATTTACGCCTCAAGAAGGAGATTCATTTAGTTTTGATGAAAAATTTGACAATTACTTAGTTGATAAATTCAATCAGATAATTTCAACTAAACATTAATTAAAAAATGCATTTTTTTGCATTTTTTTGCATTTTTATATAAAAAAAGTTTGTTATGTGGAAAAAAAAAAAAAAAAGCATATAATAAAAACTATATTTATGAAAATAAATATAGTTTTTATTAAAAAAGTTTGTGTGTGTTTAAATTTATTAAAAATTTAAGCAAAAGGAATATTATGAAAAAAAATATAAATAAAAGAAAAAAATAGGATAAAAATTTATGAAGAAAAATTTTACTACAAAAAAAATTTTTTTGATTGGTTCAGTGCTTTGTATAATTGTATGTTTCATTTTTAATTTAAGTTATTTTTTTATAAATAACTCTTTCTCTAATAAATTGGAAAATAGACTAATTTCTATAATAAATCCAAAAAGAGAATTTCCTGAACTTAATAATAATAATTTAAATTTATGAAAAAAATTAGCAGATGAATCGATCGAGGAACAAAACAAATATAATAATAATCTAATAGAGTTTTATAAGAAAAGTTATTCTGACCTTTTTTATAAATATAATCCAAATGCTTACGAGAATCCAATTGTAGAAATTCCTCAAGAAGATATTGATCAAATAATTTTGAAAGCAGCTGAAAGTGATGATTTACAAATATTCACTGCATATTATTTGAGAACACTTTTTATAGAGTCTAGAATAAATTATTTGACTCAACCAGATTTGCCTCTTATTGCAACTGATAAAAATGTAGTTATTTGAGCTTTAAAAGAATTTTCAGCAATAACATATTTTCAATGAGTAAAAATATGAATTCAAGAGCTTGGACAAAATGTTGAAAAGGATTTTAATTTGGATTTCTATACTTTTGGAAGTTATAGACAATTTGATAATAAGGGTAATAGTGATTGAACTAAGCCCCATACTTTAAGAAGAAAAATGACATGTGATTTAACAAATCCAACTATTATAAATGAAGATGATGAGGATAAAATTAAAGAACAATTAAAAGAAAATAATAAAGATTTAAAAATTGATGAGATAGAAATATTAAAATCATCAAATAATTATTTTGCAAAAGTTAAAAATTACAATAATTATTATTACTCAAGTATTAATAATGAGGTTGAATTAAAAATAGGTTCAAATATGCAAAGTGGCATTAAAGAAGTAAATGATTGTCAAGCTTTGACACCACAACCTATTGCAAAAGTAAATAAAGTATTAGAACCATATATAGAAGATGTATATAATTTTATATATTTTAGAAAGTAGGTTTATTTAAAGTGATAGAACTTGTAGATATTTGTAAAAAATATAAAAAAAATGAAGTATTAAAAGGAATAAATTTAAATATTTTAGATAATGAGTCTATTGCCATATTGGGTTCCAATGGTTGTGGAAAGACAACGTTAGCAGAAATTATTGCAAAAGTTATAAAACCATCAAGTGGTGAGATTGAATATTTAGATAATGAAAAAAACAAAATTAATAAGAAAATAGGAATGCAATTTCAAGATGGAAGTTGACCAATAGGAACAAGAGTGTATGATTTAGTTAAATTTTTTAGAAATAAAGAGTACTTTGACACTGAAGAATTTCAAGAGCTATCATTAGCTTTTAATTTAAAAGAAATAATTAAAAAAGATATGTTCTCTCTTTCAGGTGGGCAAAGGCAAAGAGCAAACTGTTTTTTATCAATTATAAATAAACCTGATATTCTAATACTTGATGAACTTATCACAGGTTTGGATTTGGAAATGCAAATAAGATTAATTAGTTTTTTTAAAAATTATAAGGCAACAAATAATATTATTTTGTTAATTGTTTCTCATATTCCTGAAGAAGTTGAATCACTATGTGACAGAGTAATAATCTTAAAAGATGGAGTTATATTTGAAGATAAAAAGGTAACTGAAATAAAAAAGAAATATAAGAGTTTAAGAGAAAGATTGATTTACTATTATGAAAATGAAAAATAGTAGTTTATACAAGTTATTTTTCTTATTATTAAGAAATATATTTACTTCATTTAAAACTTATATATATGTATATTTATTATCTGCAGGATTATGTTTTCTATTCATATACGTTTGAATGAACTATTCAATTTATTTATTATTACCTCCACAATTATTAAATTATTTATCAATATCTTTTATAATTGCACCTTTATATGTATCTCTAACTTTATTAGAATGAAAAAAACGAAATTATCTTATAAAGATAAACTTTGGGATAATTAATAAATTAAATTTATTAATCTCATTAATAGTGATATCCTTAATTTTAGGTTTTTCATCTTTTACACTAAATATACTTCTACATGTTATATTTGATGCAACAAAGGTAATTAGATATGATTATAATCTTCTTGGTAATATAGAATTTTTTATTTGACTTATTTTAATTATTAATTTAGTACTTCAAACAATATTTATATCTTGCCTATTTTTTGCATTAACTTCTTTATCCACAAAAGTACCACTTTGTATGATTTATATTTTTCTAGTTTTTATTTATTTATTAATAACTTCAGAAATATTAATTCCTCCATATAGTTTAAGTGGAAATATTAGTTATGAGGTTCTGGGCTATTTAAATCCTATTAAATATTTCGTTTGAACAAATATGTTAGTTACATCTTATCAATTTATAGATAAATATGGTATTACTCAGATTTTACCAAATTATAAAGAAGGAGACTGAGTGTCTTTTAAGGGTATATATATAACAATACCCTTTGAAATAATTTTTATAGTTTTAGCATTCGTCTTTTACAAATATTTTTTTAGAATTGGAGTTAAAAATTAATTATGAAAAAATTAGTATCATTTTTATTAGCAGGATCATTAGTTATATCTTCAACAATCTCTATAATATCTTGTTCAATTGGTAATGTAGATTCAAATAAGTTTTTATCTAATTTATCAGATTTTAATTGAGCAGATTCTGAAGTAGGTGATGGAATAATCTTTAATAACTACTTTCAAAGTATTGAAGAAAATGCTACTGGTCCAACAATAAAAGAAGTAAAACCAAAATTGCAAGGTTCTTACATTAATTACAATAAATTTAATACAGGATTTCAATGAAATCAAAATATAAATAAGCAAGCTGTTACTGGAGTTCCTTTAAATAAGGGATTTATGCCTAATGGAAATTATGCTTCTGATTTTGGAATAGAGTCAAAGGCTCAAGCCTTTCGTAGATTAAACAGTATACTTGATTGAGATTCAAGTAAAGACAAAGATGCAAAATTTAATGTATCAAATTCAAATATAACAGAAAGAGTTTTTGTTCCAACCAAAATTTCTGAAAATCAAGATGAAAGACTAAAGTATAATGCTTTAGGTTTTTCAACTAGAAAACATAGAACCTTTGATAATACAATTGTTGGTACAAAAAACCCTTTTGAGAATTCTACAACTAATTGACAATATGTTAATCAATTTATAAACTGATCAGGCTCATGATTTGAAGGTCCTATCATTCCTCCCCCAGCTGATACTGTAGAGTTTGCTCATAAAAATGGCTCAGAGGTATATGGTAATATTTTTCTTGATGGATATCATGGTTTAACAAGAGAAATGCTAAGAGATTTCATACAGAAAGATAAAAGTGGTAGGTATAAAATAGTTGATATTTTAATTGATATTGCAGCCTATATGGGTTTTGATGGGTGATTCATTAATAATGAAGCAAATGGTCAATTACCAAATGGAACAATATTAAATTATAATGAAATGTTTGAAATTATAAAACAGTTTCAGGAAACAGTTGCAAAGTCAAATGATGATAAAATAAATAAATTAGAATTATTTTACTATAGAAATGATGCAACTTTAAAAGAAAATAATGGAATCTATGTTGATAAAGAAATGGTTAAAATGGCTCAGGCTAATTATTTGATGGGAGAAAATCAGAAAAAGATAAAAATGCAAGTTAACTTTGGAGAATTGCCAGAAAATTCTCAATACTTTTTAAAACAACACCAAGAATATAATTCTGAAGATGTTTTTACATTAATAGATCAGGGAGCAAATTCTTTTTATTATGGGTCTTTGGATTTTAAAGATCTAGCATATAAATATTCTCAATCAGAACAAAAATTTGACAAGGATATTTATTCTTCTTTTGCAACTTACTTAGACAACGGTTCTGGAATTTTTGCAAATGAAGCTTATAACTATATCAAAACTATACCAAATACAGACAAATTAAGAAATTACTTATTTGCAAATCAAGTTGGTAATTTATTTAATGATATTCAATTTAGTGGCACTAATTTATTTGTTTCTAAAAATAACAAGGGTCTATCAAAAAATTTACTTTCAAATAATTTAAAGCAAAGTAACTATGATAAAAATGCTATTATAGCAGATCCAAGAATTAAATTTAAAAATAAAAATAAATTAGAAAAAAAATTAAAGGAAAACGAAGATACTAAAAAAATATATGATTTTGTTTATGATTACTCAAAAAATAGCAGTTCAATAAACAGCAATAGTTTTGGAGTTGGAGATTTAATTCCTGAAAAAACAATAATAACAGATAACTATTTAAATCAAAGAAATTTTAAGACTAACTTTTCTACAGGTAATGGAATTAAATTTAAAAATGAAAATTATACTGTTGAAAATTATCCATGAACAAATAGAAGACTTGCAGATGTATTACCTACATATAGATGAAGAATTTATGATTCACAAAATTCAAATCAAGCACTACCTATAAATAAATTTTATGGAGGTTTTGATTATGATGAAGTTTATAATAAGGGGAACTCAATAGCAATTGGTAGTGGCTTTGATGAGGAAGGAAGAATACTTTCAACAGAATGAGATACTAAAAACTACGAATGGGATATTTTGGGAACTGACTTTTTATCAAATGATAAAGAAATAAAAGTAGTCTACAAAGTTGATAATTTAGATGATATAGATATTAACCTTAATTTAACAGGTATTAATAAAAATAGTAAGATTTCAAAGAAAATTAAAGTGGATAACTTATTATCAAGAACCTATTTAACAAATGATTGAGTGGAGTTAAAAGTGAATTTAAATGATTTAAATTTATCTTCAGAATTTGAAACTATCTCAAAAGTGGGTTTGTCAATAAATCCAAATAAAAAATCAATTTTTAAAATTAATGTTGGAGAAATTCAAATAAATAATATAATGAATATTAATTCTGAAAAAAATAACTCGTCTCAAGAAGTTGATTTAGATGTAGAGTATGCAATAAAAAGAGATAATTCTGATACCTATAATATTCGCTTCTCATGAAATTATTTAAAAGATAATGATTTTGATTATTTTGATATTCTTGTATATTATGAGAAAAAGTGATATAGAGTTGGAGAAACTACCTCTACAAATTATTTTTTAAGAGATTTAAAAGCAAAAAATAATAAGGTCCTGTTAAGCATAAGACCAAGAAATAAAAATCAATCAATAGAAGGTGAGGAATATAAATTTAATATAAATTTATAGAATCTAATGAAATTTAAAAAAACAATTTCCTATATTTTTAGAAGTACAATATTATCTACTTGAACTTATATTTTTGTAATTTTTATTCCTTTATTTTTTATTACAAGTTTGTATTTTTTATTTTTAAAAAATCTTATTAATAATGAAAATGTACAAAAAAGTGTTACTTTTTCTACATTACCACTAATTTTTATGACTTTTTTCTCTGCACATTTTATTATTACGTGAAGAGAGACAGTTTTTTTAAGGCAACTTAATAATTTTGGTATAACTAAAATATGTTTTTTTCTTTCATTTCTTTTAATATTTTTTATTTATAGTATTTTAAGTTATACCATTT
The DNA here is from genome assembly GCF_964019925.1 of Spiroplasma endosymbiont of Cantharis nigra. Classification (NCBI taxonomy): domain Bacteria; kingdom Bacillati; phylum Mycoplasmatota; class Mollicutes; order Entomoplasmatales; family Spiroplasmataceae; genus Spiroplasma; species Spiroplasma endosymbiont of Cantharis nigra. Next base: position 899,584 of record NZ_OZ026470.1, on the reverse strand, counting down.
CAAACTCATTTTTATTACTAATAGATGCTACTTTTAGCTTTGGTAATTATAGTAAACTTATCTTTGAATTTAAGAGTATTGGTGGCTTTATTATATTTTTATTTTCAATTTTTTTAATGATTTTATTATATTTTTCTATATCTCTTTTAATTGCAGGAAAAATCACTAATGTATACTTATCAAATTCACTAATATTAATATTTATTATATATATACTTATATTTTCGGATTTTTTCTTAGAAACAATTTTATATGATAATGTTTTTTGTAGTAGTTTAAGTTTTACGTCTCCACAAAAATATCTAAATTGAATTTTTTATCTTAGCTTTAGTGATGCTTTTTTAGATAAAACTATGATATATTTATTTATCAATAAAATTAATACAGTGGTATATTTTGAAAATATAACTATTCCAATAATAAGTTCATTTTTATTTATTATTCCATTGTCATCAATTTCATTTATGCTATTTTCAAATTCACTTAAATAGGTACTAAATTACTTTTTAATTATAATAATTAATTTTAAAACCAAAAGGTATTATGTTTGTAATTCCTTTATTTTTTTTAGTATAATCATTTAGGTAATGGTACCATAGCCAAGAGGCTAAGGCATGGGACTGCAACTCCCTGATCGTCGGTTCGACTCCGACTGGTACCTCCATTATTGAAATAAAGGAGTTTAAATACTTCTTTTTATTTTATTTATTTTTGTAAAAAGACACAAATTATCTTTTTATTTGCTATAATAAATATTGTCAATTTTATGCAAAGTTGATAAAAAACTTACAAATTGTAATATAATATTTTTGGTTGTTTTCACACAAAAATGCGCCCTTAGATCAATTGGATAGATCGTTTGACTACGGATCAAAAGGTTAGGGGTTCGAGTCCCTTAGGGCGCGCCATTATTGAAAATTACCATGAATATTATTAAATATTCATACTTCGGGAAGTGGCTCAGCTTGGTAGAGCATTCGGTTTGGGACCGAAGGGTCGCAGGTTCGAATCCTGTCTTCCCGACCATTTATAATTTAATATTTTTTATATATGGGCCCGTAGCTCAGCTGGGAGAGCACCTGCCTTGCACGCAGGGGGTCGACGGTTCGAACCCGTTCGGGTCCACCATATATGGCGGGGTAGCTCAGTTGGTTAGAGCGCTCGGCTCATACCCGGGAGGTCAAGAGTTCAAGTCTCTTCCCCGCTACCATATATTTTATTGTTTTTATTATTTTGGACCTTTAGCTCAGTTGGTTAGAGCATCCGGCTCATAACCGGATGGTCATTGGTTCGAGTCCAATAAGGTCCACCATTCATGATGACTCTATAATGATCAGGATGGGGCAAAACAAAATACGGAAGATTACCCAAGCCTGGCTGAAGGGGTCGGTCTTGAAAACCGAGAGTCGGGGAAACCCGAGCGGGGGTTCGAATCCCTCATCTTCCGCCATTTTTATCGCGGGGTGGAGCAGTTGGTAGCTCGTCGGGCTCATAACCCGAAGGTCGTAGGTTCAAGTCCTACCCCCGCAACCATTTTTGGCCCCATAGCGAAGTTGGTTATCGCGCCTCCCTGTCACGGAGGAGATCACGGGTTCGAGTCCCGTTGGGGTCGCCATTATTGGTTTTGTAGCTCAGTTGGTAGAGCAATTGATTGAAGCTCAATGTGTCGGCGGTTCAATTCCGTCCAAAACCACCATTAAATGAATAATAGACGTCATTAAATGACGTTTTTTTAATGAAATATTTTTAATTAAAAATGCTTTTTTTATTGAATTTTAAAAGGTAATATTTTATAATTAATATTGTTTTACGGAGTATAGCTCAGCTGGTTAGAGCGCACCCCTGATAAGGGTGAGGTCGGTGGTTCAAGTCCACTTATTCCGACCATTTAGATTTTAAGATACCATTAAGGTGTCTTTTTTTATTTTATATATGTATAATAATTAAAGATTTAAAGAGAGGTGGTAAATATGAGTATTCCTTCCGAACAGGTACGAAGTTTAATTATTCAAAGCAAGATAAGAAGTAATGCTAATTTATCGCTTTTTTTTGTATTGTCAAAATAAGATTATAAGTTAGCTTTCATAAATAAGGAGAACGATGTTATGAAAACTAAAAATAAAAAAGTAAATAACAATTATAATAATCAACTAGCAAAGTTTGTTGAATTAGATCAGCAACAAACTTTAAAAAAATTAGAGATTTCTAACTTTGGTTTATCAGAAGAACAGGTAGAAGCTCAAAAAAATAAATATGGAGATAATTTACTAAAGGAGAAAAAATTTAATTATGTTTTGTCTTTTATTAAGGCATTTTTCAGTCCATTTAACTTAATACTGATTGTAATTGATACATTCAGTTTCTATCAATATGCAACAGATCCAGAACTATCAGATCTTGTTGGAGCATTATTAGTTTTAACAATGATTATAATTAGTGGAACTATTTATTTTGTTCAAGAAATAAGATCCTTTCACGTTATTAAAAAAATGACATTTGAAAATAAACATATGACAAAGGTTATTAGAGATGTTGACTTTGTCATTAAAGATATTGATAATGCGAACTCAATAAAATTAATTAAAGAAAGTGAACAAATTGAAACATCAGAGCTTGTTCCTGGAGATTTAATATATGTTTCAAATGGAGATTTAATTCCAGCTGATGTAAAAGTTATTTGATCAAATAACTTATATTTAAATCAATCATCTTTAACAGGAGAATCTTTTCCAGTACAAAAGAAAACAATAAATAATAAAGAAAATTATTTAGAGTATGAAAATGTTTGTTATATGGGAACCGAAGTAGTTTCAGGTTCTGCACTTTGTTTAGTTATTCAAACTGGACAGAAAACTTTCTTTTCTGCAATTAATGATAAAGTTACAGAAAAAAGAAGTAAAAACTCTTTTGAAAAGGGAGTTTGAAAAATTACAATGTTGTTAATTTCATTTATGTTAGCAGTAACACCAATAGTTTTTTTAGTTTTTGGATTAAGACCAGCAACAATTGATCAAAGATGACTTTCAGCAGCATTATTTGCAATATCAATTGCAGTAGGGTTAACACCAGAAATGTTACCAGTAATTGTTACTGCAAATCTTTCTAGAGGTTATTCAAAAATAAAAAAAGAAAATGTTATAGTAAAAAATCTAAATGCTGTTCAAAATATGGGAGCTATTGATATTTTATGTACAGATAAAACAGGAACAATCACGAGTGGAGAAATTAATCTTGATCATGTTTTTGATATAAAAAGTCAAAAGAATGAAATGATTGAACATATATTATATTTAAATAGTTATTTCCAAACAGGATTTCAAAATCCAATTGATCAAGCTGTTTTGTTAAGTAAAAAAATTAGTATGCCAAATCTTGATGAATATTCAAAAGAGTGAGAAGTACCTTTTGATTTTCAAAGAAAAATATTATCAGTAATCCTTTCAAAAAATGGAGAAAAACAAATTTTTACAAAAGGAGCTATTGAAGAAGTTTTAAAAGTATGTGATCGTATTTATATAAATGGCGAAATAGTAAAATTAAAACAAGATCACATTGATAAAATTATGAAAAAATCTAATGATTATAATAATGATGGGTTTAGAGTTATTGGAATTGCACATAATGAATTAGAAGATGAAGATATTGAAGAAGATTTAGTATTTTATGGTTTTGGTACATTTTTTGACGAACCAAAAAAAACATCAAAAAAAATTATTAAGGAATTAGCTGAAAAAGGAATTTCAACAAAAATTCTTACAGGTGATAATGAAATTATTACTAGAGCTATTTGTTCTAAAGTAGATTTTAAAATTGAAAAATTATATACAGGAAAAGAAATTGAAGCAATGAATGAAGACCAACTTCATAAAGCAGTTCGTAAAGGAAATGTTTTTGTTAAATTAAGTCCGATAAATAAATCAACAATAATAAAAACTCTTAAAGAGCAAGGACATGTTGTAGGATTTATGGGAGATGGAATAAATGATGCTCCGGTTTTAAGAGAGTCAGATGTTGCAATCTCTTTTGATGAAGCATCAAATATAGCCAAAGAAGCTGCAGATATTATTTTAATGGAAGAATCATTACTTCCAATTAGTCACGCAGTTCATGAAGGAAGAGTTTCATTAGCAAATATTTTAAAATATATTAAAGTTACAATTGCTTCAAATTTTGGTAATGTTCTTAGTGTTTTGGTTGCCCTATTTTTAACAATGTCAGAGCCAATGCAACCCTTGCATTTATTAACTCAAAATTTATTATATGATATAGTAATGTTTGCATTTATTTTTGATAAAGTAGATAGTAAATTTACTGATAAACCTCGACCATTAAAAACAAAAAATATAATATGGTTTACAGTCATAAATGGACCTGTAAGTTCAATATTTGATATCTCAACATTCTTAGTTTTACTATATGGATATCATATTGTTAATCCAGGAATAGGTGCTGGGGTACAACCTCCTAGTGAAGGTGGATTAGAAATATTTAATGGTAGCTGATTTGTTGTTGGGTTAATGACACAAACTGCAGTAATGCAAATGTATAGAACTGAAAAAATTCCATTTATTCAATCTAATGGTTCATGACAAGTTACAGTGTCAACAATCTTTGTTTGTTCTATGGCTATAATTGTGCCATATGGATTTATGAGTATTGATGCAATTAGTGATGGTATGAAAATGGGTGTACCAAAATGATCATTCTTACCAATTGCATTAAGTTTTGTTGCAGCATATATGCTTTTAGCACAAGCTGTAAAAATGTTATATATAAGAATATTTAAAGAATGATTATAGAAAACTTAAACTTATGTTTAAGTTTTTTTTTGTTATCATTAAACATTACCACTAATTAATATTTAATGTAAAATATTTAAAGTTAATAAAAGAGGTAATAAAATGGAATTTTCACATAAAGCAATAGAAAAAAAATGACAAAAGTTTTGAGAAGAAAATAATACATATAAAACAACTAGCAATAAAGATAAAAAGGCTTATATTTTAGATATGTTTCCATATCCTAGTGGAGCAGGACTTCATGTTGGTCATCCTAAAGGTTATACTGCAACAGATGTTTTTGCAAGAATGAGAAGAATGCAACAATATGATGTACTTCATCCAATTGGGTGAGATGCCTTTGGTCTTCCAGCAGAGCAATATGCTTTAAAAACTGGAAATGATCCACGAGAATTTACAGCTAAAAATATTATTACTTTTAGAAAACAACTAAAAAAATTGGGTTTTAGTTATGATTACAATAAAGAAGTAAATACAAGCGACCCAAATTATTATAAAATCACGCAATGAATCTTTCAACAACTTTATAAAAAGGGATTAGCTGAAATTAGACAAGTAAGTGTAAATTGATGTGAAGGACTAGGAACTGTTCTTGCAAATGAAGAAGTTGTTTCAATGAATGGAAAAATGGTTTCTGATATTGGTGGATTTGAAGTAGTGAAAAAACCAATGAAGCAATGAGTTTTAAAAATTACAAAATACGCAGATAGATTATTAGAAGGTTTAGATTCATTAGAATGACCAAATTCAGTAAAAGAATTACAAAAAAATTGAATAGGTAAATCTGAAGGAGCAATTATAAAATTTGATGTTAAAGATAATAAGGAAAAAATAAATGTTTTTACAACAAGAGCAGATACAATTTTTGGAGTTTCATATATTGTTCTTGCTCCAGAAAATGAATTAACTTTAAAATTAACTACTTCAGAAAATAAAAAGAAAGTTCAAGAATATATTACTTTAACAAAAAGTAAAACTGAAATTGAAAGACAAGATGACTCAAAAGATAAAACTGGTATCTTTACAGGAAGTTATGTTATAAATCCTTTTACAAAAGAAGAATTACCTGTTTGGGTAGCAGATTATGTATTAAATGATTATGCAACAGGTGCAGTAATGGCTGTGCCTGGTCATGATGAAAGGGATTGAAAATTCTCACTAAAGTATAATCTACCAATAAAATTTGTATTAGAAACCAAAGATGAATCAAAAGCCTTTGTGGGTGAGTCGAAAATAATTAACTCAGATTTTTTAAATGGTTTATCAAAAGTAGAAGCTATTGATTTAGTAATTAATAAATTAGAAAAAATAAAAAAAGCTGAAAAAAAAATCAACTATAAATTAAGAGATTGACTATTTTCAAGACAAAGATTTTATGGTGAACCATTTCCAATAGTTTTTTTAGAAGATGGTCAAATAGCTTTAATTGATGAAAAGGATTTACCATTAGAGTTACCTAAAACAGACTATATTAAACCTTCAGGAACTGGCGAATCACCATTAGCAAATTTGTCTAATTGAGTAAATATAGATTTTAAAGGCAAGTCAGCAAAAAGAGAAACCAATACAATGCCTCAATGAGCTGGAAGTTGTTGATATTATTTAGCCTACATTTTGACAACAAGTCCTAACAACTTAGTAGATATTAAATCAAAAGAGGCAATGCAATTATTTAAAAAATGATTACCAGTTGACCTTTATATTGGTGGTCAAGAGCATGCAGTTCTTCATTTACTTTATGCAAGATTTTGACATCAAGTATTATTTGATTTAGGAGTTGTTCCAACAAAAGAACCATTTCAAAAATTAATAAATCAAGGAATGATTTTGGCAGATAATGGTGAAAAAATGAGTAAGTCTAAGGGTAATGTAATTAACCCTGATGAAATTATTGAGTCACATGGAGCTGATACATTAAGGTTATACGAGGTATTTATGGGACCATTAGAGGCTTCTTTACCTTGAAGTTATAAAGGACTTGACGGAGCTAGAAAATGACTTGATAGAGTATATAGAATGATTGAAAATATTAAATTAACAGATAAAAATAATCATAACCTTGATTTCATTTATAATGATGTTGTTAAAAAAACAACTCAAATGATTGAAGATTGCAAATTTAATACTGCAATTTCACAATTAATGATGTTTGTAAATTCAGTTTATAAGGAAACTCAACCAATTTATAAAGAATATATTTTTAACTTTATTAAAATGCTTTCTGTTTATGCTCCACATTTAGCTGAGGAATTATGAGAAAAATTGGGCAATAAATCAAGTGTATGTTTAGAAACATGGCCAAATTATGATGAATCTAAATTATCTCTTTCAGTTGTTACTATTGCTGTTCAAATAAATGGTAAGTTAAGAGCAACTTTTGAAGTTGATAAAGGCACTCAAAAAGAGGAATTAATAGAGAAAGCTAAATCTCTAGATGTCATAAGAGAGCAAATTAAAAACAAGCAAACATTAAAAGAAATAGCTGTTTTAGATAAAATTGTAAATATTGTTATTAAATAAGTTAACTTAAAAGTTTTTTACTTAATTTACATATTTTATAATTTCAAGAGATTATAATAAAATTATTAAAGGAGGATTTTTATGGATAAATTAATTTTAAGTAATCTTCAAGATTACATTAACGAACATATTAAGATGCAATTAAATTGTTTTAATATGAGTAAAAAATGTGATGAACTTGGTTATCCAGGTTTTACACACTTTTTTCAAGTACAAGCTCAAGATGAATTTTTACATCAGAGAAGAATAATGAATTACCTTTTAGATAAGGGTCAAGGATATAAAATATCTTCAATAGAAATTAAAAATAAGGATTTTAAAAACATTGTAGAAATTTTGCAAGAGTACATTAGTTGTAGAACACATTTTGCAAAAATTACAGATGAATTCACAAAAAATGCAAAGGAAAAATCAGATTTTACAACAGTGAAATTCTATGAATGATTTGCAATTGATTTCTTTGAAGAAATCTCAGAAACAAATGATTTACTTGATTGAATTAGAATGTCTAATGGAAATCATTATGAAGTAGATAAAAAAGTATTAAAAAGAGAAAACCCAAATACTTTGGCAGTGATTGACCCATTTGCACCACATCAAGATTAAATTCTAATATCAGCCTTTTGGTTGATATTTTTTAATTAACTAAAAATGTTATAATAATTTAAGACAAAAGTGAGGGCTAATTTATGTCAAATATTATTGAAAATAATTCAGTTAAAGAAATAATATTAGACTTCTCTTTTTTACAAAATGTTCAATTTAAGGAAAATCCATCTAGCTTAGATCAAATAATAGAGCAACTAGATATAAGAGGCATAAACACTTGTGTGGAGTTTCAAAACTTTTTGAGAAGTTCTCTTGCTAAAAAATCTTTTATCTGTCTTTTGGACAACAAAACTAGACAGTTCTCTAAAAAAGATAAAAACAAATCTTCTTATAATGGAATTATAAGAATTGAGTTGGACTCAAAAAATCAAAGTCTTTTACCCGAAGGAACTTATCTTGGATTTTATGTAAACATTGATACTATGAATGCTTCTCTTATTATAAGTTCTATATTTATGACAAGATTAAAACCAGTAGCTCAAGAATTTGAAACAATAATACAAGAATCACAAATTCTAATAATTAGAAATCAAGGTCAAATTAAAGATGAAGAGTTAATTAGAAGAAATGTTTTAAATTCTTCTAATCTTTCTGAAATAGGAAAGTTACTATCTACATTTGAAGAAGAAAAAGATAAATGACTAAACTATTTAGAATTTAGTGACGATTTATTAAAACTAGATAGAAAAAAATCTTTACCTTATTTGGGTTTAAACTATCAAAAGGTAATGAGAATAGATAAAATTTATTTTGACTCTAACTTATTCGAATATGAGATTAAAGAATTTAAAACTAGAGCATATAAATATTTATTAGTAAATTCAGAATCTTATTTAAAAAATAAAAGAATTCCATATCAAATTTCTTATGTAGTTACTTTGGACCTTTTAACTGATGAATTAGAAAAAATTAATAGAATTAAAAAAACAAAAGACTTATCTCTTGTACCAATAAAAATGAATAAAAATATTTTAACTACGCATGAACTTATTAAAAATATTCATGAAATTTTTGATTTCGATCTGGATAAAATTAATGAAATTAAAAATATATTGCAAGTATCAAATATGCTAGGTGTTTGAGAGGAAGAAATAAGTTTTGCAAATTATTGAATGAAAAATAGCAAAAATATTTTTCTTGGAGAAAAAAATGAGTTTGATATATTAATGAAAAATAACCCAAAAGAAATGCAACAATGAAAAGTCAAAAAAATAAACTTTGAAATTGAGCAAGATTTTGATGAGGCAATATTTTCAAATAGTAATTTAGAATCTTTAAGTTCAGGATACATTGCATATACTGGAATTGGTGAAGATGTTCTAATCGAAAGATCTAAACAAGTAATAAAAAAAGTTTCAGAGGGAAATACAAAAAATCCTTATTTAATAAATTATTTATTTAATACGAAGCTAGTAGAATTATCAGAGGTTTCAAATGATATTAAAATAGAAGATACAGAATTTAATTTTAGTTTAAATGCTGAACAAAAGGATGCGGTAAGAAAAGCTGTTAATACAAAAGATATTTTTCTTTTACAAGGACCTCCTGGAACTGGAAAGACTCAAGTAATTAGTGAAATAATAACTCAATTAGCAAAAATGAACAGAAAGGTTCTTATATCAAGTCAGAATCATGAAGCCATTAAAAATGTTGTTGATAGATTACCAATTGACCCCAATATTAATAAAATAAGATTAACAAATCAATTAAATATAAAATCACAATCTTCAAATGGTTATTCACCAGATAGAGTTCTTTACAATTACTATAAGGCTATTGGAAAAAGAGCTTTTGATGATATGAACAATGATGAAAATTTAATAAATGAGTTTAATAATTATAAAAGTGAATTAGAAAGATTAATAAACGCGAATAAAAGTTTTTATCAAAATAATAATCAGGTTAGAAGTATTCAAGAAAAAATAGATGATTTAAATAATCAAATAACAGCCTTTAAAGAAAAAAATCTGGAGAAGGTTAGATCAAAAAATTTATTAAAAGAGGAATTAATAAATGTAATAAATTTAATTGAAACTATAGGGACAAAAGAATTTGATGCCTTAATTAATGTTGGTGAAAAAATAATTAATTGTTATGAAAACTCAATTAAATTTGAATTAAATAATTTTGTTTATATAAATTTAAATTTTGATCCAAAGGATTTTTTAAACCCTTACTTATTAATAAAGGAAATTGTAAATGAAGTTTATTATAAAAATGAATCTTTTTTAGAGATTAAAAAATCAAAATTAATTTTAAACAAGTACAAAAGAAATGCTGATTTTGATTTAGCTGAAAAAGAAGAAAGCAGAATTGAAGGTCTGGAGCAAATTTTAAGAACTGATATTAAAGTTAATGAATTAAATAAAATATTTGAATCTTTTTTAGTTAGTCTAAGAAATTTAAAAGTAGAAATAGAATTAAGATTACAAAATAAAGAGAATGAAGTATTTTCAGATTTTGATTTAGATAAATTTGAAATTGAAAAAAATCAATTGATAGTTACAAAAAATAATCTAGCTGAAAATGCTGGTTCAAGTGCTAGGGAACTTAGAGAATTAATAAAAGTAGTTAATGATAAATTTTCATTAGACCTTGGTCTAACTGATATTGATTTAGAAGAGCAAGTAAAATCGGAATTAAAAAATTTAGAGAAAAAATTGAAACATGGTAGAGTAAGAAAGGAAAACTTTTCGCAAATGTACTCTTCAATAATAAAATATTTAAATGACAATTATAAAATAACAAATAATTTTGAGGAAGAACTTGCATCAAAGAATTTTACAGGCCAAACTTTTAAAGATAGTCAAAAATACATAAAAACTATTTTGGATAACTTAGTTAACGTATATTCAATGACACTAACATCTACAAATTTATTTAAATTTACAAAAGATAATTTTGCCAATAAATTAGGGTTGGAGGAATTAAATTTAAGAAACATGGATGTTGATGTAGTTATAATTGACGAGGCTTCAAAGGCTACTATATTGGAAATCTTAATGCCTTTAATCTATGGTAAAGCTTTAATATTAGTAGGTGATTACAGACAATTACCACCAATATTAAAATTACAACCAAATGATGTTGAAGATGTTAATAAACATTTTAATAAAGATTACAATTATAATTTAATGTATGAATTATTAGATGATTCCGCATTTAAGAAACTTATATCTGCAAAAAATAAAAATATAACTACTATTCTTAAAACTCAATATAGAAGTCATGAGCAGATTATGGAAATTGTAAATAAATTTTATGATGGTCAGCTAAAAGTTGAGTCACAAGTAAGCGAACAAAAAAGACATGACTTAAAAATTATTAATCATTTTAATAAAGAAATAATTAACTCAAGGAATTCTTCTTATTGAGTTGATTCTACATATAATGCAAAAAATGAAATTAGTTATGAACAAACTGAAGATTTTTCAACTAGTTTATTTAATGATTTAGAAATAAAATTAACCAAGCAATTGTTAATTAAAATTGATAAAGCAGTTTTAGAAAAAAAACAAAAATTAAAACCAAGTGTTGCTGTAATTAGTTTTTATGGACTACATGTAAATAAACTAAAAAGAGAGATCAATATTGCTAACTTTAAAAATATCAATATAGTAATTAATACAGTTGATGATTTTCAAGGAAAAGAAGCAGATTATGTTTTAGTAAACTTAGTAAGAAATCCAGAAAAATTATCAACTAAATCTGGAAGAGACTTTTTAAAAAAATATGAAAGAATAAATGTAGCTTTTTCAAGAGCAAGAGAATTATTAATAATAATAGGAGCTCAAAGAGCAGTTAATGATATAACTGTTAAGATACCAACTATTGATGACCCAAGTGTTTCAAATAGTTATCAAGTTTATGCTGATATAATATCAAAACTTGACTTTGAAGGTTGTTTACTTAAACCCAATGAAATAATGGAGGAATAGAGATATGATATTTAATAAAATTGAAATTCAATATGAAAAATTTTATATACCATTAAAAATAAAGTATTCTGAAATAAGAAAACCTACATTTATGGAATTTTTAATTTTATTAATTATAATAGAACATCCCAATAAAAATAAAAATATTAATGATATTTTGGAAGAAGATTTTAATATTAAAAATAAAATTCTTTTTGAGAGAGCTTTAAGAGAGTTAATAAATTTTAAGGTAATAGAAATTGGTCAAAATAAAGTTGGCGTGGGACTATTAAATATGAATACACCAATTAATAATTTTTCAATTGATTTAAAATTAAAAGAAGAGTTTAAAAAGGGAACTTATACAATATCTCAAGATAATAAATTTCAAGATATAAAATTTTATATAGATCCTGTTTATAAGAATAAAGAAGTTATTAAAGAAATTAATTGAAAAAAAAGAGTAAAAGATGTTAAATTTACTCACAAACTTTCCACAACAATTGATAAAAAAGAATTTTCAAATAATGAGTGACTTTATAATTCATGTTCTGACTTTATAAGCCAAAATCCTGACATTTTTGGAGATAACTCTTTTTTAAGGGATGTTATAAATGAAGGTCAGGAATCAATAAATGATGTTAGTAATTTTGAAAAGTATATTCAAAATGATACAGCAGCAATAGAAGCTTGAATTGAGTTATTTGATAATGGTACTTATAAAATTAAAACTGAAAGTATTTTTTTTGATGACTATTTAAGATTCAATCCTAATATGGCATTAGATATTTTAAAAAGTATTTTAAGTAAGTATGATGAAAAAATAAAAAAATTATTTATGCCAGAGTTACACATAAAAAATAAAAATGACTTTATGTCTAACCCAGACTTATTTTCAAATTTAAATATTAAAACAAGCTATAATTTAATGCTAATAAATGATCAATTTATAAAATCAGATGATGAGATTATAAAGAGTAAAGAGTTAGCAAAAAATATTGAAATAATTATTTTCTATAATTCCAAAAGAAATACAAAAACAATAAGTGTAATAGATAATAAACTAATTTTTTATGTTGGTCATATTGAAAATGAAATTTTTCAAAATAATTCTTTTGTTTATTTGGATTCAAAAAATATAGCGAACAGTTTTTTATTGGCAAATAAATCTTTTGATTCTATTAATATTAATATTCCTGTTATTTATAAATATAAAAACCCAACCGAGCCGCTTGATTTAGCAAATTTATTTATATCTAGTATAGATAATGTCTTAGAAAAATTTGAAGACTCACTTATAAATAAAAAATATGATATATCAATGAATATATACTTAATTTTGGAACGTCTTGGTTTAGAAGAAAAGGTATCTGTAATTCTTGAAGAGTTTTTACTTAAGACAGTTGATTTTGGACAAAATTATAATGCTATGAAGCAATATTTAGCAGAAAAAACCGATAGAAAATTATCTCTAATATTAGAAAGAGTTGCAAAAAATTTAATTATAAAAATATCTAATGAAAGAACAGATGATGAGTTGTTTGATATATTAGAAAATTATCAATTTATTGATACAAAAAATATATTGGATATATTTGACAAAATAAATATGCAAAGTACAATTGAAAATATTTATAGAATTAATAGTTATTTAGAAAAAAATTCAATTGATGGTTGAAAATATAATGTTAGAGATTCTTTAGGTGTCTTAACAAAATACTTCAAAACAAATAATAGAGCAGAGATGTTTGTTGATAATAAATATAACTCTGATGTATGAGCTCAACATGCTCAAACTTTAAATATCATTGGAAGAATAACTAAAGAATTATATATTTCTAACTATAAATTTGTAGAAGAAAATTATAAATTTTTATTGGATTCTATTATAGAGTTGGTTGGTAACTCATTAGATATTGAAAATTTTGATCAGTATCTTTTAAACTTATCTGACTCATTAACAGATTTTTATAGATATTATTACAAATATAAAAGTGAACAGTTTCTTCAGAAAACAGAAGAGATAATAGATTATAAAGTTAAAATTATGGCTGGAAATTATATAAATAAAATAGAAAATGATATAAACGAATTTATAGATAAAAAAATATATAATATGCCAATTGAGTTAAAATTAATATGAGTTAAAAATGTTTTAAATAGGCCTGAAATTGTAGATAAGATTTTAAAAAATAATGATAACTATTATAAAAAGGCTTTAAATATTATTTTTGGAAAAGAAAGAAAATACACACAAACTGATTTATCAAAGTATACTAATATGTTTGGAGGAAAATAAGCATGAGTATGTCAGCTGAAGAAATTTTAATTAATTGTGAAAAACAGTTTTCATTTATCAAAAAAGATATTGATGTATTAATCGAATATATTATTGAATTAATATCACATTGTGAACAAATTGATAATTCAGGATTCTATAAAAAAGAAATTGAAAAATTGTTAGAAGAATTAAGAAAAGAAGAAAAGGATTTAGCAAGAAATACTTATGAAAGAGAACTTTCTACAAATACGCATGTTGCAATTGAAACTTATCATGAGATTCAAAGATATGCAGAGAGAAAACGTGATACGATAGCTGAATTTAAAGCTCAGGTGGTTAGTTTAAAAAGAGATGTATTAATAAAAGAACAAGAAAATATTTTAAAAGTATTTACTAAAGATAATTTTAAGGATCTAATAAATTTTAAAAATGAATTAATTAGTAAATATAAAAATGAAAAAGATAAGATTTACATTAAAGAAATGTTTGAAAAAAATCAGCATATAATAATTAATAAAAAACCTGAAGAAATAATTAATTTGATAACTGAAGAACTAAAGCAGTTTAAAACTTCTAACAGAGTAATGAGTAAGGAAATAGTTGAAAATTCAATTCAATTATATAAAGAGGATTCGGATGTATTAATTGCTATTAAAGATCAGGCTAATAAATTAATTTCTTTAAAAGAAACAAAAAATTATCAAAAAGATATAAAAGATTATTTTATAATTTCATCAAAATTGGCAGAACAAGAAGCAATTAGAAAAGATAATGTAATAAAAATCGTTAAGTCAATAAGAGAAGTTGGTTATATAGTAAAAGAAGAAAATATAAGAAAAATAGAAGAAAAAAATCTAATCCTTATTCATGGTGAAAAACTGACTGGTGAAACAGCAGACTTTGTT
This sequence comes from Spiroplasma endosymbiont of Cantharis nigra, assembly GCF_964019925.1. Taxonomy (NCBI): domain Bacteria; kingdom Bacillati; phylum Mycoplasmatota; class Mollicutes; order Entomoplasmatales; family Spiroplasmataceae; genus Spiroplasma; species Spiroplasma endosymbiont of Cantharis nigra. The sequence continues at coordinate 884,553 of NZ_OZ026470.1, read as the reverse complement.
GTAAAATTAGATGGAAGTTTTGTTTATAATTGAGAGGGATTTGAAGGTCATGAGCATGATGCTGATGCTCAGGCTTTTTTAAATAGGCTTAAAGAATTTAACTTACATTCAAGTAAAGAATTTAATAAGCAGTATAGAGAACCAAAATATATTGCTAAAAACAAGCAAAATATAAATAACAAAAAAAATAATAACTCAAGTAAGTAGGTGAATTTATGAGTGTAAATAGAGAATTAAACCAATTAAAAAATTTAATAGGTATTAAAAAGGCAATTATAATTGAGGGTAATATAGATGATATTTATGAATTCGAGGGTAAATATGTAAACATCCACGATATAATTTTTAGTATTTTTGATCAAAAAAAATACTCTGATAAATTTATTTTTGACCAAAATTCTGGCCTAAAAGGAAAAAAAATAACTAGTCTAATAACTAGTTCTTCAAGTAAATTAAGTAGCGCAGAATTTATTGGTAATGAGTTCGATGAGCTATTTAGTGGTGATATTGATAAAAGTGATTTTAAAGATCATTTAGTTCTAAAAAAACCAATTGATTTCTTTACTCTTTTAAATAAAAATATTAATAGAGAAGATGAAAGAAAAATTGGTTTTGTAGCAGATTATACTAATTTTGTTTTTAGTGACCAAGGATTAGATGTTGATGATAGAGCTATTTTAACAGAATTTTCAAAGACATTAAAAGAATCTAAATTCTCAATTTCAAGGATTGATGAACTAACAAATTGTATTGTTTTTTTAACTAAGAAAATAAATCAATTACCACCTAGTTTATACTTAGATAATCCTGAAATTATTATTTCAACATTACCAAAACCAAGTAGAGCTGAAAGAAAGCAATTTTTATCTACAATTAAATTAAGAATTCAAGTTACAGATATATCAACTGAGTTTGAAAATATAGTTGATGCAACAGAAGGTTGAACACTTAAAGAATTATCTCATTTTGCAAAGTTTAGCTGTAATTTTGCAACACCACTTACTTTTAATAAAATGTTTAATATATATAATTATGGAGAAAAGACTTCACCATGAGAAGAATTAAGTTATGAAAAAATGTTGACTATAAAACAAGAACTTTCTTCAAAAGTTATTGGACAAGATGAGGCTGTTGCAAAAGTAGCAAAAGTAATTTATAAGGCCTATACTGGACTTACTGGAATAACTTTTTCTTCAAAAAGAAGTAAACCAAAGGGAACTTTATTTTTTGTAGGTCCAACAGGAACTGGAAAAACAGAACTTGCAAAAGCTATTACAACTTTTTTATTTAATGATGAGGCAAACCTTATTAGGTTTGATATGTCAGAGTATGGACAAGAAAATGCAGATCAGAAATTAATTGGAGCACCTCCTGGATATGTAGGTTTTGAGGGTGGAGGACAATTAACAAATTCAGTAAAAGAAAAGCCATTTAGTGTAATTTTATTTGATGAGATCGAAAAGGCAAGCCCCAAAATATTTGATAAATTTTTACAAATTCTTGAAGATGGGAGATTAACGGATAATACTGGCCAAACAGTTAGTTTTAGTGAGTCGTTTATAATATTTACTTCAAATATTGGAGCAGCAGAAGTTGATCCCAATCAAAGTGCAAGCGAAGTTCATAATCAATTTATAAAAAAAGTTCAAAATCATTTTACAAATGAATTAAATAGACCTGAGCTTTTAGGTAGATTTGGAAATAATATAGTTCCTTTCAATTTTATAAAGGATTTAAATTTAAAGGCAAAAATAATACGTCAAAAAGTAAAACCAATTCAAATTGCAATTTATGAAAAGTATAAAGCTGAACTGCATATTGATTTAACTGATAGAACTTTAATTGAAATTATATTAAAAAATGCTGATGAAAGAAGAGGTGGAAGAGATGTTTTAAATTCTCTTGAAACTAATTTAGTAGATCCACTTTCAGAATTTATATTTCAGAATTTAAAAAACATAAGAACTGGAACTAAAATTTTAACTTCAACAAATGAAGGAAAAATAATATTTAATATTAATGGCTAATTTAAATATTGGAAAATTTCTTATGAATAGTGAAATTGAAGGACCAGGAATTAGGTTTGTTATTTGATTTCAAGGTTGCACTATAGGATGTAATGGATGTTCGAATCAGGAATTATTAGGTTTAGAAAAAAAGATGTTTATGCCAAATGAGTTTATTTATGAGAAAATCTTAGAGGCAAAGACTTTATTTAATATTGAAGGTATCACTCTAATTGGTGGGGAACCTTTTTTACAACCGGATGGTTTAAAGGAACTTGTTATTTGAAGTCAAAAAAATAATTTATCAGTAATTTGCTTTACAGGATATATTTATGAACAAATGTTAGAAGAACATAATGATATTTTAAAAAATATAGATATTTTAATTGATGGACCATTTATTATGAAACTTTTAGATAAAAATAGAAGACTTATTGGTAGTAAAAATCAAAGAGTAATAAAAATAACAGATAGATATAAAAATTGTGATTATTTTGAACAACCACATTCAGAAGTTGAGATTCAAATCTATAATGATAGACTTTCAATGAATGGAGATGGTGTTATATTTGATAATGAAAATGGAGAGTTTAACTTTAAAATAAGATAGAAGGAAATAATTATGAGCTTTTTAGTTAAGAGTATGGTGAACTTCTTTTCGTTTTCTCTTTTATAAATTTATAAAAGAGAGGATATAGAAAATGAATAAAAATGTCAGTAATAAGATTTTAGATCTTACTTCGAGTGCTATGATGATTTCATTAGCAATGTGTTTAAAACTAATTTTTTCACCTTTACCAGGTGTAGACTTAACACTTTTAATTATTCTACTAACGGCATTGTTTTTGAAAGCTAATATTTCAATTTTATCAACAATTGGAATATCACTATTAAGTTTATTAATGCCAATAGATATTATTTTAAGCATTTGTACAATTGCAATTTACTTATTTTTTAATATAACTATAATTTTATTTAGACATTTTTTATTAAAAAACAAAATTGTAGTTTATATAATTGCACCAGTATTTGCTCTAATGATTACATCCTTATATTTGCTAGTATCAATTTTTACGTATGGTAAGACTGAAGGTTACTCATTATATTTAACACATTTACATGAGGCTTATATAATATTTTTTATGTACTGTGTAATAACACCCTTCTTATTAAAAAGATTTCAAAATCTATTTTTAAAAATTGAAGGAAGATATTCATCTATATATAATATTTCATTCAAAAAATATATTGAAGAAAGTGAGAATAACATTTTGAAGATTTCAGATAAAAAAATGAATTATAATATTCAATTGGCATCTATGATTATTTCAATGATGATTTTAATAAGTTATTTTAGTTTTGTTCCATATAAAATGGTAACTAAATTCAATGATATTAATTATTTGGCAGCAATAATAATTGTTCCTATAATGATGTTATTTATAACTCCATCGTGAATTAAATTAGCTAAAAAAGTTGGTAATTTAAATATTTTAAAAATTAACTCAATTGGATTATTGTTTGCTTTGGTATTTACATTTAGTTCATTTGAAACAAATAATTTTACTCTGGCTAATTCATTATTATTTACTGGATTAATTATGTTTGGAATTTTTGTAGCAGGGCTGTTACCAATAAATATTGAGATTATAAAAAGTTTTGAAAGAAGGAATGGATTAAAAAATAAAACCTCTAAATATAATTCTATTTTTGGTTTTTTATTACTACCAATACCTTTTCTAATAAATTATTACTCAAAAAGTTTATACATATTATTCTTATTTATAGCAGTAATGTTTATTCTTATTAGTTTATTCTTATTTAATGCAAATATTATGTCTGAGGGAAATGTGTTAAATATTAATAAGGATTCTTTTAAAACATTAAAAAGTAATAAGAAATTTTTTACTGAGATATTTATTCAAAATTATTTTATAGGATTTTTTAAATTTCTAGATTGATCCCTAGTATTGTTCTTTTTTCTAAGTTTTGAAAATAATAAAATTATTATAAGCACTGAAATAAAAAATACGTCATTATTATTATTTTTAATCTTTGGATTTATTTCAAAATATTTAGCTCAAGCAATTTTTGGAACAATTAAATTTAAAAATAGTAATGTAAATAGAATAGCAATGCTATTAACTATAATATCTGTTATTGGGTTTATAAGTTTTTTAATAGCAAGTATTTATGTCAATTTCTCAAGTATAAATAATGTTTACTACTCTTTATTAATTATTCTAATGTTTATATTTGGAACTGCTTATGCTTTAATTGAAAAAACTAAAGCTAAAAGATTTAAAAGTATTGTCACCGACGAAGAGTTTTCATTAGCTATGATTATTGATCATGTTATGGGGAATGCTTTCTTTTCATTAATTATTGCTAGTATATTTTTTATGATTATTTTATTAACTAAGGCTTCTATATTAGGGATGATTTTACTTATGTCCTCTTTTGTAGTTATTGCTTCAGTTTTATTAATAACAAATTCTTTATTAAAAAATAATAAAAAGGAGAACAATTAGTTCTCCTTTTGACTATAAAGATTAAATGTATTTTCTAATAAACAAGATATAGTCATAGGACCAACGCCACCTGGAACAGGTGTAATATATTTAACAATTTTAAATACCTCATCAAATTTCACATCTCCACAATACTTGCCATCCACGAAATTAGCACCTACATCAATTATTGTCATTCTATTATTCACAAAATCTTTAGTAACTAAGTTTGCAACACCAGCAGCACTAATTAGAACATCTGCATTTTTACAAATACTTTTTAGATCTTTTGTTTTAGTATTGCACACCGTAACTGTAGCTGATTTATTAATAAGCATATTAGCAAGAGGTTTTCCTACAATATTGCTTCTTCCAATTATTACAATATTTGCCCCAATTAAATTAATTTTTTTTCACTCTAGTAACTTTATAATTCCATAAGGTGTTGCTGGGTAAATATTTGATTTATTTAACATTACGTTTCCTAAATTTACAGGACTGAAGCCATCAGCATCTTTTAAAGGAGAAATTGTATCTGTAATTTCTCTTTCATTAATATGTGAAGGCAATGGAAGTTGTACAATTATCCCATCAACTGTTAAATCTTTATTTAATTTTTCAATTTCTCTAATTATTTCACTTTGTTTAATACTTTCCTGATACTTTTTTAACTCTCCAATTATTCCTACTTTTTTACAAGCATTCAACTTATTTTTTATGTACTTATTACTTGCAAAATTATCGCCAATTTGAATTATTGTTAATTTTGGTTTTCTTTTTCCATTTATTTGCTCTATACTATTTTTGAGACGAGTATTTAATTCCTGAGCATAAAATTTACCATCTATTATTTTATTCATGACTTAAATCCTTTCTAAGAAACATTCTAAAGGTGATTATAATGGAAAAAATCTTAAAAGTATTAAATAAGCTAAAAATTGATCAAAAAGATTTTGATTTTTATGGCAAAAATATTGTAAAAATTAACTATGAAAAGTATATGAATAATAAAAAGGGTAAGTTAATATTGATGACTTCAATAAATCCTACTCCAGCAGGAGAAGGTAAAACAACTACAGCAATTGGTTTAGCTGATGGAATGACTCATATTGGTAAAAATGTAATTTTAGCTCTTAGAGAACCTAGTTTAGGACCAGTATTTGGTAGAAAAGGAACTGCAACTGGTGGAGGAGAAAGTGAAGTTATTCCAATGGATGAAATTAACTTACACTTTACTGGAGATATTCACGCTATTACAACAGCAAATAATTTAATCTCAGCACAGATAGACTCTGAAATTTATTGAAATAGTGATATTAAAATTGATCCAAATCAAGTTATATGAAAAAGATGTTTGGATTTAAATGATAGAGCTCTAAGAAATGTTGATATTAAAATAAGTAGTAAAATTTCTAGAAAAGAACAATTTACAATAACTGCAGCAAGTAATATGATGACAATTTTAAGCTTATCTAAAAGTTTAGAAGATTTAAGAATTAGATTAGATAATTCTCTAATTGCCTATGATTTAAAAGGGAAAGAGATATTTTTAAAGCAATTAAAAATTACAGGATCTCTAATGGCTATTTTAAAAAATGCAATTAAACCAAATTTAGTTTTAACAAAATATGATACTCCGGCTTTAATTCACTGTGGTCCCTTTGCAAATATTGCTACAGGAACAAACTCAATTATTTCAACAAATTTAGCATTAAATTTATCAGATTATTGCATTGTTGAATCAGGGTTTGGCAGTGATTTAGGATTTGAAAAATACATCAATGTAGTAAATCAAGATAATGATTTAATCCCAGATTGCACAGTAATGGTTGTCACTTTAAGAGCACTAAATTTGCACAAAGATTTTGAAAATAATTTTGATCATTTAGAAAAACATTTAAAACATGTTAGCCAATATAATTTAAATTTAATTGTTGCAATAAATTTTATTGAAAATGATAGTTTAGAGCAATTGGAGCAATTGAAAAAATGATTAGATGATAATAACTATTTATGAGAAATGAATGAAGCTTATATTAAAGGAGCAGTAGGCGCTCAAGCCTTGGCTAAAAAAGTAGCTGAAATTTGTGATATCAAACAAAATTTTAAAATTTTAATTAAGGAGAAAGAAAAAATAGAAGAAAAAATAAAAAAAATAATCAATGATTTTTATTATTTGAATGATTTTGAAATTAGCAAAAAAGCTCAAGAAAAAATAAATTCTATTAATAAAACAGTATATAAAAATCTTCCAGTATGTATGGTTAAATCAGCAAATTCAATTGATGGAAATGATGATAAACTAAAAAACTATAGAATTATTGTTGAGGATGTAATTGTAAATAGTGGAGCTAAATTTATTCTCGTTTATACCAATAATGTTATGAGCATGCCTGGATTAAATAAAACTCCAAATTCAAAAGATATTGATTTACAAAATGGTATAGTTTTAGGATTAAAATAGAAGTAAAAAAAATGGAATTCAAATTCCATTTTTTTTACTATTTATAAATTATTTTTTAAAATAATTTAATCCTAAAACTTCTAAACTAGCTAATGTAATAAAATTATATGGTTTATTAAAGTGAGGCAAGAAGAAGATATCAACTAATGGCAATTCATCAATTGTAAGTCCTTTTTGAATTCCTAAAGCAAACATATACATAACTTCTGTATGGTTATTTACAGAAGCAACTTGTGCCCCAATAATTCTTCTTGATTTTTTCTCTCAAATAATTTTAATTCATACGTCTTTATAAGTTGACATAAATTCAGGTCTATCAGAATCTTTAAACATAACTTCTTCTACATCAAGTCCAAAGCGTTTACATGCTTCCATAGAAATACCAACTGAAGCCATTTTTCATCCAAATACTTCAATTCCATTTGCTCCAGTGAATCCTGGGCTTTTTAATTTATTTCCTTGAGTAATGTTAGCTGCTGCTAGGATACCAGTTCTTACAGCAGTAGTTGCTAATGCGATTTGAGTATCTTTTTTCATTGAACAGTTGTAAACTTGAGCACAGTCACCAACTGCATAGATATCTTTGTTAGAAGATTGCATAAATTCGTTTGTTTTAATTGCTCCTCTTTCATCAAGATCAATTACACCTTTTAATAATTGTGTTTGAGGAATAACTCCAACAGAGAATACTACGTAATCAACTGCAATTTCACCTTTGTCTGTAATAACTTTAGTTACTTTTCCGTTTTTTCCTTCAAATTTAACAACTTTTTGTCCAAGAGCTAAGTTAACTCCTTTTTCCTTCATTGTTTCTTCTACTAATCCAGTAAATTCACTATCATAATAAACTGGCATAATTCTATCTGCAATATCGATTAATGATACTTTTTTCTTGTTTTCAACAAAAGCATCCACTAATTCAACTCCGATGTATCCAGCTCCAACAACAGCAACTTTTTTAATTGCAGGATTATCATTAGCAGCCTTAATAACTTTTGCATGGTGGAAATTCTTACAAATTTGAACACCTTCTAAATCAATTCCTTCAATTGGAGGGAATATTGGTCATGTACCTGATGCTATTACTAATTTGTCGTAATTATCATCAAATTCTTCTCCTGTTTTTAAATTTTTTACTCTAATTGTTTTTTTCTTTGCATCCATACCAATTCATTGGTGTTGCATTTTAACATTAATATTTTCACTTTCTAGAATTTCAGGTGAAGCATAAAATAAACCATTTGGGTCTTTTACTTCTCCTCTAACTCATAAAGCGATTCCACAACCTAGAAATGATATGTTATCATTTTGATCATAAGTTGTAATTTCCATGTTTTTATCTAATCTTCTTAAAGTTCTAACTGCTGTTGTTCCAGCATGATTAGTTCCAATTACTATAGTTTTCATTTGTTTTGCTCCTTAATCTTTTTACATTATAATAATATATGAATAATGTAGCAATTTTAAAAGAATTGGAAGAATTTCTTTAAAATAAAAATGAATGTAAATAATTTTTTAAATAAAAGGTGGTAAAAAATGTTTTTAAGAGTAAATGGAGATATAAGCTATTATCTAAAAAGATCAAGTTTTATTAAGTATTTTGATGAAAATAATCTTTCTAGAAAATCAAAGTGATATATTAAAAGAGTTGAAAAGAAAATAAATGATAAAAATACATTTACTTATTTTAAACATTGAATTCTTTGAAGATGAATAAATGCCAACTTTAAACTTTCAGAAGGTTTTATTGGTAAACTAAAAAGAAATTTAAAAAAATTAGAATTAACTTTAAATTCTAAAGAAGAAAGATTTATTAGAGATATGGAAGAATTGGTTTTTAACTCTTGAAGGCCCCTAAAACAATTTCCAGTTAGATTTCAACTAGAAAAGAAAGAAAGAATAAATTTAATTCAAACTAGTGTAAATATCCACAACTATAATCCAGAAGTTGCTGAAAAAAAGATTCAATTAATGGGAACTTATGATTGTTATTTTTCAAATCAAAATATTTTTTTAACTGATAGTAATCAAAATGTTCTTAAAACAATTGAATTTTCTTCAATTTTAGATGTATCCATTGAAACATTTGGAGTGGTCATCTCTATTAAAAATAAAAAATACTTATTTAGAGGAAAAAATAGATTGCTTACCTATGTATTATTACAAAGAATGATTCCAAGATTAGGTCTTAAATTAGAAGCCACAGAAGGGTTATATAATTATTTTGATTTTTGAAATAAATTAATTTCAAAAATTAGTTAATATATGAATATAAGAGGAGAAGGATACTTATGAAAATTATAAAAATTAGTGATAACAATGAAGCAGGTATAATTGTAAGTGATTTAATATTAAATGAAGTTAAGTCTAATTCTAATATTGTTCTAGGTTTAGCAACAGGAAGCTCACCTATTACAACCTATGAAAATATTATTGTTAAATCAAAAGAACTAAATATTGATTGAAGTAAAGTTACAACTTTTAATTTGGATGAATATAAAGAATTAAGTTCAGAACATAGTCAATCTTATAGATACTTTATGAACAATAAACTTTTTGATCATATTAATATTGATCAAAAAAATACTTTTGTACCAAGTGGAATGATTGAAACTAATAATGAAGCACAAAAATATGACGAATTAATTTCACAAAAGGGTGGAATTGATTTACAACTTTTAGGTTTAGGAATTAATGGTCATGTTGGTTTTAATGAACCTGGAAGTGATTTTGAGGGACTAACTTCAATAGTTAAATTAACAAAATCTACTATTGAAGCAAATTCAAGATTTTTTGAAAATGAAAATGAAGTACCAACTCAAGCTATATCAATGGGTTTGAAATCAATCATGAATGCAAAAAAAATCATTTTAATTGCAACGGGTTCAGCAAAGGCAGAAGCTGTTAAAAACTTAGTAGAAGGGCCAATATCAAAAAATTGACCTTGTTCAATTTTGTTAAATCACAAAGATGTAACAGTAGTAATTGACAATGAAGCTGCTAGGTTATTAAAATAAGTTAACTCTTAAGGGGTTTTTATTTTAATTAATTTGCAACATTATAATATGGTGTAAAATTATAGTGTAATCATTAGAGGAGCATATAAAAATGAGAAATAAAATTATTGTAGGAAACTGAAAAATGTTCAAAACAAACTCACAAGCAATCAAATTTATTAAAGCTGTGGATTCAAAAGTTAAAGTAGATAAAAATATTATTGCAGGTATCGCTGTGCCTTCAATTATGCTAAGCGATGTACAAAAAGTTGCTAAGAATATAGCAATTGCAGCACAAAATTGTTACTTTGAAAAAGAAGGAGCATTTACTGGTGAAATATCAGTTCCAATGTTGCAAGATTTAGGTATTAAATATGCAGTTATTGGTCACTCAGAAAGAAGAGATCTTTTTGGTGAAACTGATGAGATGATAAACAATAAAGCAAAAAGCTTATTAGCAGCAAATATAACTGCAATTTTATGTTGCGGAGAAAGTTTGAAAACTTATGAAAGTGGTAAAACAATTGAATGAGTTAAAAATCAAATTACTAATGGATTTGCAGGAATATCAGCTCAAGATGCTAAAAAAGTAGTTATTGCTTATGAACCAATTTGAGCAATTGGAACTGGAAAAGTTGCAACTCCACAAATAGCTCAAAATGTTTGTAAAGAAATAAGAGATATTATAAAGGGACTTTATAATCCAGAAGTTGCAGATGAAATTTTAATTCAATATGGTGGAAGTGTTAAACCAGAAAATATTAAAGAAATTTTAGAGCAAGCAGATATAGATGGAGCACTAGTTGGTGGTGCATCATTAATTGAAGATTCTTATCTTGGATTAGTAAATTACAAAGGTTAATTTATAAATATGAATTATAAAATTTTAGCTTTAGATATGGATGGTACGACTTTTAAATCTTTAGATGATATTGTAATGGAAAATGTTGAACCAATCAATCAAGCCATTGAAAAAAATATAAAAGTGGTTTTTGTAACTGGAAGACCAATTCACACAAAATTAAATAGGTTAGAGTTATTTAATTTTAAAAATGATGGAGCTATTTTTGCTGCCTTTAATGGAGCATTAATTTATGATTTAAAAGAGAATAAAGTAATCGATGCAAATCCAATTGATAAAAAGATAGCTCTTAAAGCTTTTGAAATTTTAAAAACTGATAAAGACTTTAGCGAAATAGAACTTTGAGCATATACTGTAAATGATAAATTGAGTTATATTAATATGCCAATTGAAAAAGGAAAAGTTTTAAAACATGAAACTCATTTTTTTGACTATGAACCTGTAGTTTATAATTCAAGGATGGAAATGTTAGATTGTCATAAAATCTTGACAATGAATACTAATAAAAAATATGTAGAAAAATTAAGAGAAATTGGTTTAGAGGTTTCTTGAACAGAAGGTTCATTAGCAGGAGAAGTTACTAAAAAAGGTATTAATAAAAAATATGCATTAGAATTTTTATCTAAAAAGTTTTCTATTAAAAAAGAAGAAATCTTGGCAATGGGTGATGGTGCAAATGATGTTCCAATGTTTGAATTTGCAGGATTATCAATAGCTCCTGCAAATGCACATGATGAAATTAAGGCAAAGGCAACTGAAGTATCTCAATATACAAATTTAGAAGGTGCTGTGGCCAAAGCAATAAAAAAATATATACTAGGAGAGTAAAAATGAAAACAAAAAAACCAGTAGTATTGGCAATATTAGATGGATGAGGAATTGCAGAACAACAAGAAGGTAATGCTGTTTTTCAAGCAAACATGGAGTTTGTAGAAAGTCTTAAAAAGCAATATCCGTGAGCAAGTTCTCATGCAAGTGGTGAATGAGTTGGACTTCCAGAAGGACAAATGGGGAATTCTGAAGTAGGTCATATTCACTTAGGAGCGGGAAGAATTAAGTATGAATCATTAACACTAATTAATAAAGCAATTAGTGATAATAAATTTGAGTCAAATGATGAAATTCAAAAGGCAATTAAAAACTCATTAGATAAAAATAGTGCTTTTCATATAATGGGGTTATTTTCTGATGGTGGAGTTCATTCACATATGAATCATATGTTTGCAACTTTTAAAGCTGCTGCAAAGGCAGGAGTTAAAGAAATTTATATTCATTTATTTACAGATGGAAGAGATACAAAACCAACTGTTGCTTTAAATTACTTAGAACAATTAAATGCTTTATTTAAAGAATATAAAGTTGGACAAGTAGGTTCAATTTCAGGAAGATTCTTTTCAATGGATAGAGATAAAAGAATGGAAAGAGTTGCAGAGGGTTACAAATCATTAGTAGATAGAAATTGTGAAAATTCATTTACAGATCCTGCAAAATATATTCAGTCTCAATATGATTTAGGAAAAGATGATGAAGGTATCTTGCCAGCTTATAATAAAACTTGTGAAAATGGTTTTGTAAAAAAAAGTGATACACTGGTTTTTATAAACTTTAGACCAGATAGAGCAATTCAAATGGCAAGTACATTTACAAATAAAAATTATGAAGCGTGAAGTGATCCAGACTTTAAAAATTTAACTTTCTTAGGTGATCAAATATATTTCTTATGTATGATGGAATATTCAGATTCAGTTAAATCAAATCATATTGCTTTTAAATCAATTGAGGTAATCAATGGTTTAGGTGAATGATTAAGTAAAAAGGGTTATAAACAATTAAGAATTGCTGAAACTGAAAAGATAGCTCATGTTACTTTCTTTTTTGATGGAGGAAAAGATTATTTTAAAAATGGTTTAGCAACACAAGAAGAAATAAAACTTAAAGGTGCTTCAATTGATTTAATTGCTTCACCTAAAGTCGCAACTTATGATTTAAAACCAGAAATGTCTGCAGTTGAAATTACTGATAAATTAGTTGAAAGAATAGAGTCACAAGAGTTTGACTTAATTGTTTTAAACTATGCTAATTGTGATATGGTTGGACACACAGGTGATTTACAAGCAGCAATTAAAGGTGTAAAAACTTTAGATAAACAATTAGAAAGAGTTTATCAAGCATGTGAAAAAAATGGCTCAACAATGATTATTACAGCTGATCATGGTAATGCTGAAATTATGATTGATAAAGAAGGTGGACCTAACAAAAAACATACAAGCCAGCCAGTACCAATTATAATAACAGACAAGTCAATTAAAATTAGAAAAAATGATGCTGCAATTGCTGATGTAGCAACAACAATATGTGAAATTCTTGGAGTAGAAACTCCAAAAGAAATGACACAACCATCATTAATTGAAAAATAAAAAAATAGAAAACCTGATACAAATCGCATAAGGTTTTCTATTTTTCTTTTTAAAAGACTATATACTAAATCAATGGTTGTATTATAATCTATTATTCACTTACATTTGGGTTATCTTGGATTGCTCAATCATACATTTTATTTAGATGGTCTTTTGTTTTATGATTAATTCATACACTTTCAAGAGCCTAACCTAAACTTTTTCAACATTTCTTTATTTAATGCTTTAAATTTAATTTTTTTCCATTTTTATTCTCTAGTTCTTTTTCATAATTTTCATTAAATTGATATATTTTATATTCATATACTGTCTGTCAAAACATATATATCATCTTTCTGCGAATATTCTGAGTTATAATTATATTTAATTCATTCATTTTCCTGTTCTTTATCTGTGATATTTGCATAATCAATTCCTAAAATATATTTCTTTCAATCTTCATGCACTCTATTTTTGAAATTATCAGATTTTTCTACAGTTAATATGAAAGACTTTTCAATTTCTTCAATATTTTTTGGTTAATCAGTTGTTATAAAGTAGCCTTCATCCTCAATTGCACTTTCACAACTAATAATATTTAAACTGGGCATAACTGCTAATGATATAGAAGATAATGTTTATAATAAGTTTTTCAAAATTCACCTCTTAAAAAATTTTTATAATAAAAACTTATTTTTTAAATATTATTATGATTTATTAAAAAATGAAGCAATAGTGGGTGAAGAAAATCAATATCAATTAAAACCTAATTTCTATGCAATAAGTGAACAATTTAATAATTTTCTACAAGCATAAGGATAATTTAAGGATGTTTTAAAATATCATAGAGTTCAAGACCAGAATTATTTTGCCACAATGGTAAATTACTTACAAATATTTATGAATAAACTAAAGAAAAAAGTAACCTGAGTCTTAAAAAAGATATATTGCTTATAATTTTTTGTCAATCAATAGAAAGAGGAAATTCAGAAGAAAAAACAATTAGAATATTAAAAATTACTATTTCATTACAATCAAAAATAACGTATAAAAAAGAAATAAATTCATACAGTAATGTTAAAAAGTCTTATGATTCAGTTATTTCTGATTGAATGTATTTAGTTTATAAATTAAAAGATATAAAAACTAATAGCTACATTTATTATGCTTCTCAGGAAATGGCTTTAAAATCAGCTCTTTCAAATGCTAGAGTCAATGGTGATGTAAATAAAACATCAATTGATAAATATATGTATACTTATAATGATTCTTTAGCTGGAAAAGAAATTAGTGTAATTTTTTATAACAATGATATTAACTCAGCTATTGATAAAATTTTACTTAAAATGATACTAAAAGGCGAGTTTTAAATTAATTTTAAAGTTTTATTTAAAAAATTTGTTATTTATTGAGTAACAAACTTTTTTTATTTTCTGTAACTCTGTCAAAGATAATAGGAATAAAAATTATTAAAGATAAAAAATAAATATGTATTAAAAAGAAACCAGAAAAAGCTGATGAGACGAATTCAATATTTTTATTTTCATATATTTTAAGTAATTTTAATATTGTAACTATTGTCATTATGAGATTAGTTCCCAATGAGAATAAGTATAAGAGAATATATGCTATATAATATAATTGATTGTCTTTTTCACTGAAGTTATAATTTGAAAATATTGTTAACTTATAAATTGAAGTTGAGATAAAAATTAAACCCAGAAAAATTTTTGAATAAGCAATTATTTTTTCTTGTTGAGATAAAACAATTATCTCTTTATTTTTAGTTACTTTTTTTTCTTTTAAAAAAGTATTATTAATTCATATTAATAAATATTGACACAAAGTAATTAAAAGTAAACAACCTATAGAACCAATTACAATAAGTTCTAATCCATTAAGAACAAATGGGTTAAAGAAAAAATAGGGGGTTGACAGAACACTAACAGATAAATCTAAAACTCATTCATGGTTTTCCTGAATCCAAATAATTTCATTATTTGGAGTTTGCATAATAAAATGCTCAGTACCTAAATTATTCATTATCAGCATTCTAATTAAAACAAAAAATAAATAAAACATTGGATATATTCAACCTATTAATAAATTTTTTTTATATCAACTTTTTATATCAATTTGTTCTTTTTTTACTATAAAAAAATAGTAACCCATAGCAATTAAATATGTTACAAGATGTGTAGTAACTGTAATAAATCACTTAATAAAAGTATTATATTGATTAGATCATAATACTAATGGATATTCTTTTGAACCTGATAAAGCAGACCAAAAGAGCACCATTGTTAAAGTAAAATAACTTAAAAAATTAATTCAGGCAACTTTTCCTGGTTTTCATAAACCCCATTTTCCATTTAAAGCAACAAATAAAAAGAATATAAAAAACATTCAGTTTGTTTGCGTAGTTCAAAAAGCCATATCTGCAAAAATCTTATTTCATCATGCAAAAATATGATATCTAGGTGCAGGATCAATCTGAGCCATAGTTGCAGAGAGCATTAAAAAAGCAAAAAAATAAATAAAAAAGATATATCATGCTATTATTTTCATTCTGTTTTTCATTTTATTCTCTACCTCTAATTAAATTTTTATTGAACATTAAATTTTTATTTTTTATCAACCATTATTTACAACTTTTCTATTTTTTAGAGTTTTTTCAATATGTATAACTGCTTGCATAGATTCATAAACTCCAGAAACTAAGTTTCTAACTTTTGTAGGATAAATGCAACAATCACCAGCTGCATAAATTCCAACTACATTAGTTTGCATAGTATAATCTACTTCAAATCTATTTAAATTATTTATATTTAATTTTAAATTTTCAAATTTTTGCTTCTCAATTGTTTGTCCAAATTGAACAATAATTGAGTCAAATTCTAGATCTAACTCCTCATTTGTATTAATATTGCTTATTTTTATTTTTTTTGCAATATCTTTATTATGCTCTAAAATTTTAACAAAATTATATGGTGTTAAAAATACAACATTATTTTTTTGTGCCTCTTCAATACTTGCTGGTTTTGCTCTAAATTCTTCTCTTCTGTGAATTATAGTAACTGATTTAGCAATATTATTGCTAAGTTCATTTGCTCAATCAAGTGATGAGTCACCTCCACCAAAAATTAATACATTATGGTCTTTAAAACCACTCATATTTGTAATTGAATAAAATATATTATCATAATCTTTTTTAACTAGTGGTATTGGTTTAGATAAGCCCATACCATCTGTAAAAAGAATTCTTTTATATTTTTTCTTTTTTTTATTAGAAAATTTAACTTCAAATCAATTATCATGGCCAATTTCTTCTGGTTTTATTATATTTATTTCTAAAACATAGGTATTATAAATTGCCATAATTTCATTATCTTCTTTTTTAATTGCCTCATACATTTGATCCATAGCTTCTTGCGCTTGAATTTTTGGAATTGCTGGAAAATTATAAATATATTTTTCTGGATAATAGGTACTAACTTGACCACCATATGTGTCTTTTGACTCAACTATATCACCAGTTAATTTTAATTCGGCTGCCATTTTTCAAGCATATAGTCCCGCAGAACCACAGCCAATTATTAAAATATCTTTAACCATAATTACCTCCAAAATAGTGCAAATTCATTATATCATATATACATATAGGCAAAGGAGTATTGCTAAATGAGATTAGAAATTTGCAATCTTGATGAATTAACTACAATTATTAACTTAATTTTGCCTAAAATTAAGGAAAATAGTTGCTTAATTCTTGAGGGAGAAATGGGTTCTGGAAAGACTACATTTAGTAAATATTTGCTTAAAGCAATGGGATTAAAAGAATTGGTGACTTCACCAACTTTTACAATAATGCACCAATATCAAATTGATAAATTAAAAATAAATCATATTGACGCTTATAGGTTAACTCCAAAAGAAGATGGTGAAATGTATTTAGAAGAAATGTTTAATTCCTTTAATATAGTTGAATGAAGTCAAAATTTAGCAATTGATTATTTTAGATATTTTAATGTAATAAAAATATCAATTGAAATAATTTCTGAAAGCAAAAGAATTTTTTCTATAGAGGAGAATAATTAAATGAATCTTTTTTTAGATACTAGTAATAATAAATTGATTATCATTTTAGAAAAAAATAATAAAGTTATCGATACTTTATTTTTAGACAATCAAATAAGAGTAAGTGATACTGTGATGAATGAACTTATTATTTTTTTAAATAAGAATAACTTAACTATAAAAGAAATAGAGAATTTATATGCAATAAAGGGTCCAGGAAGTTACACAGGCGTAAGAGTGGCTATTACTATTGTAAAAACATTGAAAACTTTAAATGAGAAATTTAATGTCTTTACTTTATCCTCATTAGCATTTCAAGCTGGCAATAATAAGGCCATAAGTATATTAGATGCAAGGGGAGCTAAAATATATTTAGGAATTTATGATGGTGGTAAAAATATTATTGAAGATCAATTATTACCTTTTGAATATCTTGAAGATTTTCAAAAACAATTTCTAGATTTTAGTTTAGTTACAGATTATAAGGATATTGATTTTGAAAAATGTTATTTTGAAACTAAGTCACTTTTTGTTGAAATAAAGGATTTAAAAGATATTAAACCATTGTATATAAAAAGTTTTATATAAGAAAAGGAGTTTTATTATATGAATGAAATTAATAAAGGTACAAGTATGCCAGTATGAGCTTTATCATTAATAATAATTTTATTTGTTATTGGTCTAGTTGTTTCAGTTTGAGGTGCTTCTTCTGTTTTTAAATTAAAAAAAGAAATAGAAAATAATGACATTAAAAAAATATTTAAAAATAAAAGGGTAGTAAAATTTGGGGATGAATTTGAAAATAAGTCAGGTATTTATGCCCTAATTTTTAATAATTTTAATTCAAAAGAGTATTTTTGACCAATATTAATATTCAAAAGTAGCAATTTTAGTGAAACAACATTAGAAATTGTAAATAAAATTGAACATAAGGAATATAAAAATATAGAAGACTATATGAATGAAAAGGGTTTAAAAAATGAAGATATTAGGTTCATTGAATTAGAAAAAAATCAAGACAAGAATAAATTTAAGTATTGAATAGAAAAAACTAAAGCTGATACTAGAGGTTTTAATATATAAAATTAAAAAATTTTTTTAGCAACACTTATATATTTAAAATTTAAAAAAATAGTATTGCAATAAAAAAATTTCCACTATATAATAAAAGTGTGGAGAATTTTAAAAATGGAACAAAATCAAATTATAGGGTTGTCATTATTAATAATTGGATTATTAATAATTGTAGGTTTTGGATATTGGGCATATTATGCCAAAAATAAAGTAAAAGATAATTCAAATTTTAAAACTGGAAATCAAGAAAGTCAGACGATTTGGGAGTTTACTAAAAAAAACTTTCCTCTTTTTGTTGCGATTTTTGGTTTTATAATGGCATTTACTGGCTTAATGATGATGTTCTAGTTAGCAACCACAACAAAAGAAAGGAAATAAACTAAATGAAAAATATTACTCAAAAAACTGGTGAAAAGTCTTCAAATAAGTTTACTGCTAAAATGAAAAGCATGGGTAAAAATATTATGCCCACACTTTCAAAATTAAGTAAAGCGTTCTTATTACCTATAGCACTTTTACCAATAGCGGGTGTATTTCTTGGTGTTGGTGCAGCGATTTCATCTAATGCTGGTGATGTTGCATTTCTATTTTATTTTGGATCACTTCTAAATAAAATGGGTGATGTTTGTTTTGGAAATTTACCAGTATTATTTTGTATATCAGTTGCATTAGCTTATACTAAGGACTCAGGTATAGCAGCTTTAACAGCAGTTGTTGGTTTTCTTGTTATGAATGGGATGCAAGCTGCATTATTACATACAAGCACAGTAGATCAAAGTACAGTTTGAGTACAATTAAATGACCAAACTTGACATCAACTTTATACAAATATTGGAGATAATAAATGAGAAATTATTTGAGAAGACTTAGAATTTGGATTACAAGATATTGCCAAATATGTATCTGCAGCTAGTCAACAAATTGCTGAAGCTGGAAAAGGTTCAACAATTAATTCGAATCTAGAATTTATTGATGCTGCTGGAAGTGTTTACTATTCATTATTATGAATTAATTGAATTCCAAATGGATTAATCACTTCAAACATTGGAGTTAATTCATTAAATACAGGAGTATTTGCAGGTATATTTGTTGGGGCAATTGCAGCAAAATGCTACAATAAGTTTCATGATACTCAATTACCTTCTGCAATAAGTTTCTTTAGTGGAACAAAATTAGTTCCAATTGTAACATTTGTTGCAGTTATTCCATTGTCATTTATATTTATGTTTTTATGACCATATCTAGGTATGGGATTAGCAGCATTTGGACAAGTATCAGGAAAACTTCCTTATGGTGTGGATTCATTAATTTATGAAGTTGCAGAACGTTCATTAGTTCCATTTGGATTACACCATGTGTTCTATGCACCGTTGTGATGAACAAACGCCGGAGGTTCAATTGCTGAAGCTTTTGAAAAAACAATTGATCCAATTGTTCAACAACAATTTGCAGATCTATGAGCTAAAAATCATGATGCAGTTAAATTATTAGGAACAGCAACACCATCATTTGAACAAATTAGAAATTTAATAAGTACTAATTATACTGATTTATGAAAATCAATGGGAGATCAGACAATGGCTTATAAAGTTATTGCTAATTCTGAAGTTTTAAATTTTAAAGATTTAGATATTTTAGGATTAAATATTGGAAGATTCCAATCTGGTAAGTTTGGATTTATGTTGTTAGGATTACCAATGGCGGGATTAGCAATGTGATTAAATGTTCCTAAGGAAAATCGAAAATCAGTAATGGGAATTTATTTCTCAGCTGCCTTTACTTGTTTCCTAACAGGAATTACAGAACCAATAGAATACACATTCTTATTCTTAGCACCTTGATTATTCTATGGTGTACATATGCCATTAGCATCAATTTCATTCTTATTATCTGGACTATTTAGAACTCACGTTTCAATGACAGTTTCAGGAGGATTTATTGATTATATAGTATTTGGAATAATTCCATTCTTTGGAAGTAAAGCTATGAGTGCAACATCAGTATTTGCAATTCTAGGGGTTGCAGGTATTATGGCACCAGCTTACTTCTTCTCATTCTACTTTGCAGTAAAATATGGAAATGTAATGGTTCCAGGAAGAGATGGAAGTAGTGATGTTAAATTAGCAACAAAAGCTGATTACAAAGAAGCAAAAGGTCAGAATGTTGATGATATAAAAATTGAAAATAATAAGAGCTCTTCTGAAAATGCAAGAGTTCAAAAAGCTACAAAGATAATTGAGTTTTTAGGTGGAGAAAACAATATTGTCGATGTTGATGCTTGTGCAAGTCGTTTACGTGTAACTGTAAAAGACGGAAGTGTTGTTGATAAAGAAGGTATCATATCTTTAGGAGGAGCCAATGGAGCTCTTATTAGAGGAACAAATGTTCAGATTGTTTATGGTGGAGAACAAGAAGCCATTAAACCACGTATGATAAAAATTTTAGGTGAACAACGAAAAGCCAAAAAAAACAATGAGGCTTAGTAAATAAAAATATTTTAAATTAAAGGATAAAACCTTATTAAGTATGTCTTACAAGAGCATACTAATAAGGTTTTTTATACTTTATAATTAAATAAAATGGAAAGAGCTTATAATATGAAATTATCTTATAAAAAAATGAGTATTGAAGATTATCAAGATATTGCTGATATGCTTTTAAATAAAAAAGTTATGAAAGCTTGAGAACATGACTTCAATGAAAAAGATGTACATGACTGAATAAAAAAACAACAAAAAAGATATTTAGAAAATGAATTAGGTTATAAACTTATTACTGACTCAAAAAATAATTTAGTAGTTGGTCAAGCAGGAATAACACTACAAGAAGTAAATGGAAATACTGTATATGAAATTGGATATATTATTAAATATGAATTTTGAAAAAAGGGATATGCTACAAAAGCAGTCTTAGATTTATTAAATATTGCAAAAAATAAATATGGATTAAAGCAAGTTTATTCTTTAATAAAATATGATAATTTAATCTCTCAAAAAGTTGTTTTAAAAAATGATTTTATTAAAATAGGAGAGTTTAAAAAAATTTATAATGAAAAAGAAATGAAGCATTTCATTTTTAAAAAAGACCTTTAATAATTCTAAATTATATTTTTATTAGTTAAATGAAAAAAAATCCAACATAGATAAATGTTGGATTTAAAATTAGAAAATATATAAATATTTATATTTTTGATTTTTTCTTATAAATTAATAAATTTAAATATGTCAATATTGCAGAAAAAGCTATTCAGCATATTATGCATAATGTCATATTAAATCCACCAATTAATTTCATATCTAAATCTTTATAAAGAGATAAATCTTCATCGTTTAATTTTTCTTCTTTTGGTTTTGTTCTTTTAATAATCTCTTCAATATCATTTTTTGAATAATACTTTAAAGGCTTAGTGGGTTGCATCATAGCTGAAATTGAAGAAACATAATCATTTACAAAAGGCTTTGTATTATTACCTCTATAAATATATCATCAGTTGTTTAAAAAATTACCATTAGCAGAACTATTATTTGATTTAAATTCAGAATCATAGTTAATACCATTATTTTTAATACTTAAAATATCATTGTCTGAGTTATTAAAATCATTGTACATTGATGCTCTATAACCTGACATAATTAGTCAATTAATTATCATAATTTCAGGATGATTTTTATAAATATCAAATATTTTTTCATTTTTTTCATTTAAATCCTCATTTTCAAATTTGAAAGTAGATTTAATATCCAAAGAGTTTTTTTTAAAAATTGAATAGGCTAATCCGTTTGAATCTCCAGGTTCACCGTCTTTAATAATTGTTAAATAATTATTATAAGTATATTCAATTCAATTGAATAAGCTTAATAATTCTGGCAACTGTTTTTTTAAATGTTCTAAAGTTGGTTGAATTTCAATATATACTTGTTTTTCTGATCATCCTTCTTTAGAGAGCAATCAATATTTATTTTCAATATTTGAATTATAAGGTTCAAGATCTTGTGCTTTTTCAAAAATTTCACTCATAAGACTAGAAATTTTATATTCACTTAGAACTTCATTTTCACTTAGAACTTCATTTTTACTGTTTAGTAAATTAGATTGACCATTTAAAAAAGCTCTTTTTTTAATATTATCAAAATCTTTATAACTAAAATCAATTTCACTTTCTTTGAAAATCTCACTATAGTTCTCAACATTTTTTAAATTATTATAGAATGAGTGACCAAGATACATATTAATATTGGCATTTAGATAACTAGTTTCTGATATTTTGTTGAAAGTTCCATTTAATTGACTACTTATTGCAGCACCAAAGGGATATATAAAAATTAACAATGCTAATAATAAATTGTTTAAAATCCCAATTGCTACACTAAAAGTCATTGAAATAGCTATTATAAAAGGAATTAATACTATGGGTAAAAAGAAATAAAAAGCCAATTGAGTTAGTAATATATCATTGACAATAACTTGCTCATAGTTTGAAATTAGTGTAAATAAAGTACCTAAAATAAAGTTTATTAAAACATATAATATTGAAATTAATATTGCAAGTGAATATCTATACAAAAATGATTGTCAAATTGGTATTCCTGCTCTTAACTCTATATTTTGAATTCCATCATCCTTTTGCTTTTTAAAAAAGAAGAATGAAATTAAAGTGAGAAAAATACTAAAGCAAAATCCACTACAAATATATGACACTGTTTTAAATAATGATAAATTCATTAGTTGCATTTTAGGATAACTACTTGAAAGTGATTGCATAAGAATAAATAAGGAACTAACAAAAATGAAAATTAAACCTGTGATAATAATAGATTTATTTCTTAAAGCTAATTTTAAGTTTAAAAAATAAATTATAAATAAACTTTTTACATTTTTATTTTTCATTTTCTTTATCCTCCTTATATAAGTTTGAAATTAATTCAATATTTACTTTTTTTGGATCAATAAACTTTTTATAAATATTAATTATTAACTCTTTCTTATTATCAAATTGTTTATCATAAACAATTTCTCCGTTTTTGATAAGAACTAAATGATTTGCTATTTCTTGAAGTTCTTCAATGATATGGCTTGTGATAAGAATTGTAACACCTAGTTTATTTAACTCCTTAAGAATTGAAATAAACTCTATTTTTGATTCAACATCTAGATTTGCTGTTGGTTCATCTAAAATAATATATTTTGGAGAACGAACAAGTACACTTGCCATAATTGCCTTTTTCTTTCATCCAGCAGATAACTCTTTAATCTTTTTATTTTTAAATTTATTTAAATCAAGCATTTCATAGATATTTTTAATTTTATTTTCTAATTGTTTTTTGTTGATTCCATTAGCAGCACATAAAAATAATATATATTCGTGAAGTTTCATGTCTAGTGGAATATTGTTAGTATCTGGAAAGAAAGCCAATTTTTGTAAGTTATTATTAATAAATAAATTTTCATTATTTATTAAAATTTCTCCTTCTTTTAAGTGAAGTTCACCAAAAATTGCTTTTATTGTTGTTGTTTTTCCAGCACCATTATCACCAACAAAGGCAATAATATCTTGGTCATTAATATTGAAGCTGACATTTTTTATACCAGTATCGTTTTTAAAGACCCTTGTTAAGTTTTTAATTTCTATCATTTGTTTTTCTCCAGTGTTTTATTATATAGGCATTTACATTTTTTTTTTTTTTTTCAAAAAATGTTGTCATTTTATTAAACTAAATTGTTTTTAATAATTTAAAAAAATCTATTTATGTTAAAGCAATATTTTTGTTATAATTAAAAATGTAAATGGATTGGTACTCAAGTTGGTGAAGAGGGCACCCTGCTAAGGTGTTAGGCCGGGTAACTGGCGCGAGAGTTCGAGTCTCTCTCAATCCGCCATTTTTTAAAAAATAAAACCAAGATTTTAAAATCTTGGTTTTTTATTTGAATATATAATGTATTAGATATAGAATAAGTAATATGAAATATGTTAAGAGGTTTATAACATGAAAAAAAATGATAAGAATAAGGAATTAAGTGAAAATAAACCTAAAAAGGGTTTTTTCAAAAAATTATTTAAAGGTAAAGAACAACAAAAAAAAGTTTTAAATATTATTAAGACTAAAAATATTAATAACTTATATTTTTATACTGATGTAAATAATATATTACTAATTTTAGAGCGCGGTATTAGACTTTTAAAAGATCAAAATCTTAAAAAAAATGAAGAATATATTGTCTGAACTTATCTAGAAAATGAAAACTCAATTGGATTAGAATTTGATTCATCAACAAGAGCTCATTTTTGAAAATGAGCAAGTGAGTCAAAAGTAGATATTGAAAAAATTAGTGTTATTGGAATTAACCCTCATAATTTAGCTAAATTAACTAAAAATGATTGAGCATTTGATGAGGCAAAAAATATTGTTTATATATATGAAACAGTACCTTTAGAGGCAATTGAATTTATATTAATTAAAGATAAGGCAAATTTGAAAAGAATTCAAACATATGTAGAAGCAAATGATATTGATATTGATGTTTTCTTTGGAGAAACTGGAAATATTGATAAAAAGAAAGAGAGAAAATAATTAATGGCAAATAAAATGGAAAAAATAACTTCTAGAGATGTAGATTTTAGTAAGTGATATACAGACGTTGTTAAAAATGCTGGACTTATGGAATATGGGCCTGTAAAAGGAACAATGATTTTTAAACCACATGGTTATGCTATTTGAGAACTAATTCAAAAAATTGTAGATATTGAATTTAAAAAAATAGCAATTCAGAATGTCTATTTTCCACTTTTAATACCAGAGAAACTTTTTCTTGCTGAAAAAGAACATGTAGAGGGATTTGCTCCAGAACTTGCAACTGTTACTAAAGTTGGAGATAAAAATTTAGGAGAAAACTTATTCATTCGACCAACAAGCGAAGTTCTGGTAGCTGATTTTTTATCTAGGGAAATAAATTCATACAGAGATTTACCAGTTAAATATAATCAATGAGCAAATGTTATGAGATGAGAAAAAACAACAAGACCTTTTTTAAGAAGTAGTGAGTTTTTATGACAAGAGGGTCATACTTTTCATTCATCAAAAGTTGAGGCTAAGGAAATGACTTTGGATATTTTAGAAATTTATAAAAAGTTAGCAAATGATATTCTTTTGTTACCTGTAATTTCTGGAAGAAAAACTGAAAAAGAGAAATTTGCTGGAGCTAAAGAAACTTATACAATTGAATCATTAATGTATGATGGACAATCATTGCAGTCTGGAACAAGTCACTATTTTGCAGATAACTTTGCAAAAGCTTTTAATATTAAGTTTCAAAACAAAAACCAAAAGGAAGAATATGCATATTCATCAAGTTGGGGAATATCTACAAGGTTAATCGGTGCAATTATTATGACTCATTCAGATGATTTTGGACTTGTTTTACCAAGCAAAGTGGCACCAATTCAAATATCAATTATTGCAATTAATGATTCTAAGGAAGTAATGGATATTTCAAATAATTTGCAAAAGAATTTAAATTCAAATTATCGTGTTGAATTAGATAAAAGTGATAAGTCTTTTGGTTTTAAAATCTCTGAAGCTGAAATCAAGGGAGTTCCAATTAGAGTAGAAGTTGGACCAAGAGACTTAAAAGATGGAGTTGTTACTATCTCTAGAAGAGACTTAAGAAATAAAGTACAAGTAAAATTAGAGGATGTTGAAAATTATATAAATAATGAAATTTTAGAGCACGATAAAAACCTTTATCAAAAGGCTTTAAAAAATAGACTTGATAAAACTTTTAAAGCAGATAGTGTAAAGCAATATTTATCAATTATTGAAAAAACACCAGGATTTGTATTAGTGCCTTTTTGTGGAGAAATTGAATGTGAAAATGATGTAAAACAAAAAACTTCAACAAACTCAAGATGTATTCCTGATGGTGTAGATCAAATCAAATCAAAATGTTTTAATTGTAATAAAGAATCAAATTTAATGGTATATTTTGCAAGAGCATATTAATAATATTATTTAAACAAACAAATATGAAAGTATTTGTTTTTTTAAATAAGGCTTGAATTGAAGTTATAATTATTTTGTATATTAATAATAATATAGAATGGGTACTGAAAGGAGGTTTTTGAATGAAATCAAAAACTGGAGATTTAGTTTTTGTTCATGCGTATAAACACAATGGCAAAATATATAGATCATGAGAAAAAGTTAGTATTTTTGAAGAAACAGAAAATCATATAATATTAATTAATGAGGAAGTACTAATTACTGAAATTAATGGTAGAAAATGAAAAACAAATGAACCAGCTATATGATTCTTTTTTAAGAAGGAATGATATAACATAATATGTATGTTTAAGGAACGTGGAATTAATTACTATTGTAATTTAGCATCACCTTATATTTTTGAAGAACGTACAGTAAAATATATAGATTATGATTTAGATTTTAAAGTTTTTAATGACTATAGTTATAAAATATTGGATTTAAAAGAATTTAATAGAAATAGAATTAGTTGGAACTATTCAAGAGATATTATAGAAAAAGTATGAAAAAGTGTTGATGAAATTAAAGAAATGATAAAAACTAGACAAAAACCTTTTACTCATGATTATGTAAATGAAATTTGAAAAAAATACTTAGAAATAAAAACTAAAAAATAATACAGTAAAAAACTAAAGTTTTTTTTGAATTTATTTTCTATAATTTCGAGAATATAATTTTAGGTCCTTTTAAGAACTATTTTTTAGTGACTCACAATAAATTAATTTTTATTAATAGATTATTGGTTATAATATTTAAAGAAAACTACGAGGCGATTAAAAATGGATAAATCAAAAATTAGAAATTTTAGTATAATCGCTCATATTGATCATGGAAAATCAACTTTAGCAGATAGATTACTTGAATTAACTGGAACTGTTCAAAAAAGAGATATGCAAGCACAACTTTTAGATTCAATGGATATTGAAAGAGAACGTGGAATTACAATAAAACTTAATTCAGTTCAATTAAAGTATAAAGCTAAAGATGGTGAAGAATATATTTTTCATTTAATTGATACACCAGGTCATGTTGATTTTACGTATGAAGTTTCTAGAAGTTTGGCTGCTTGTGAGGGAGCATTACTAGTTGTTGATGCCAGTCAAGGTATTGAAGCACAAACATTAGCTAACGTTTATTTGGCATTAGACAATGATTTAGAAATAGTACCAATAATTAATAAAGTGGATTTACCTGCAGCAGATCCAGAAAGAGTAAAAGAAGAAATTGAAAAGGTGATTGGAATAGATTGTTCAAATGCTCCAATGATAAGTGCAAAAACTGGCTTAAATGTTGAAGATGTTTTGGAGGCAATTGTAAAGTTTATTCCTGCACCTTTAGACCCTGATGACAGTAAACCATTAAAAGCATTAATTTTTGACTCTTATTATGATAAATATAGAGGGGTAATGGTCTCTGTAAGAATTATGGAGGGAACAATAAAAGTTGGCGAAACAATTAAAATGATGCAATCAAAAGCAACATATGAAGTTACAGAGTTGGGAGTTAAAACACCTTATGAAGTAAAGAAAGACAAACTTGAAGCTGGAGAGGTTGGGTGAATTGCTGCAGCAATTAAAACAGTAAGAGATGTGCAAGTTGGAGATACAATAACAACAAAAGAAAATAGCGCAAAAGTTGCCCTTGATGGATATAAAAAATTAAATCCTATGGTTTATTGTGGAATATATCCTGTTGATACAGCAAGATATAAAGATCTAAAAGAAGCATTAGAAAAAATTTCATTGAGTGATGCAAGTTTAGTTTATGAACCTGAAAGTTCTCAATCTTTGGGATTTGGCTTTAGATGTGGTTTTTTAGGTTTATTACATATGGATGTTATTCAAGAAAGACTTGAAAGAGAATATGATTTAATATTAATTGCTACTGCTCCATCTGTTATTTATAAAGTTACTCAAACAAATGATGAAACAATTCAAATTGATAATCCGGCTTTTTTACCAGATCCTCAAAAAATAAAATTTATTGAAGAACCTTTTGTTAAAGTGACAATTATGACCCCAGATCAATATTTAGGAGATTTAATGAGTCTATGTCAAGATAGAAGAGGAAATTATATTGATATAGAATATATTGATGATATGAGAAGAACTTTAGTTTATGATATGCCATTAAACGAAATTGTTTTTGATTTTTTCAATAAATTAAAATCAATGTCAAAGGGTTATGCGTCTTTTGATTATGAATTAATAGGTTATAAGCAATCAAAATTAGTAAAAATGGATATTTTATTAAATGGAGATATTGTTGATGCTTTATCAACAATAGTTCATAGGGATTTTGCTCAAACAAGAGGAAGAATTTTAACTGAAAAGTTAAAAGAAATAATTCCAAGACAAAATTTTGAAGTTCCAATTCAAGCTGCTATTGGTGGAAAAATAATAGCTCGTGAAACTATTAAGGCAATGAGAAAAAATGTTTTAGCAAAATGTTATGGTGGAGATATTTCACGTAAGAAAAAATTATTGGAAAAACAAAAAGAAGGTAAAAAAAGAATGAAAGCAATAGGTTCTGTAGAAGTACCACAAGAAGCTTTTATAGCTGTTCTTAAATTAGATGATTAGGAGGATAATTAATGAATTTTTTAATTGAGTACTCAACACAAAATGATATTTTCAATCAAGCATGTCAAATTAGAAAAAAGGTATTTTGTGATGAACAAAAATACCCTGAAGCTGATGAGTATGATGAGTATGATTCACAAAGTTTTCATGTTATTGGTTTTGAAAATGATACAGTTGTTTGTTGTGCAAGAATTCTAAAGAAAGCAAACGAATGATATATTGGAAGGATTGCGGTTTTAAAAGAATTTAGGGGTAAAGGTATAGGAAATAAAATTATTAATTTCTTAGAAGAATTTATAAAAAATAATTTAAATGCTCAAGAAATTTTCTTAAATGCTCAAGAATCTGCTTTAAATTTATATAAAAAAAATGGTTTTGAAGTTATTTCAAACAAATTTTTAGATGGTGAAATATGACACTACAAAATGAAAAAAGTTTTAGGTCGTTCTATTTAATAGTTAATTTTATTTGATAATTAATAAATTCAGATATTATTTTATGAATTGAATTTTTATGGTAATAAATATATAATTCTTTAGGAATTATTATATATTTATTATTAATAAAATTATATAATTAAAAATATAGGCGGTATTTAGATGAAAAAAATTAAAATATGAAAAATTATAATAATGCTATTAATATCTATGTCACTTATTCTAATCCTGCCCTGAATAACTGTTGATTTAAATAATAAAATAATTTTCTCTTTTAAAGATCTTAATATAAACAGAATTGGATTATTGCTTAGTGGCTTAGCTTACTTTGGAATTAGTCTATTCTCAAGTTTAGGAAAAAATAAAGTAGAAAAAGTATTTGGAGTATTTGATATTATTATAAGTTTTTGAGTAATTATTATCTTATCTATTCATACTTTTTTATATTTAAATGCAGAAATTCAAATTAAAATGACTTATTTTATGCCATTGCTTTCTCTTTTAACTGTAGATTTAATTATTACAATTATTAATATTTCAATAAATCCAGAAAATTTCTCAGCTAAAAATAATGCTCAAAAATTAGATTCAGTTTCTCAAAAAATAAATGACCAAAGTTATCAATCTCAAGATTCTCTTAAAGATGTGTCTGATTTAAAAAATAAAATTCTTAATATGAAGAGTGGTCTAAATAAATCATATGAAGAAGCAATCGAAGAAATTGAAAGAACTGGAGCTTTAAGCGGAATGGATATGTCTTCTTTAATTACAGAGGAAGAACCTAAAAATAATAAAATAATTCCATATTCAATTGAGGAAAATCAACTAATATTAAATGATATTGAACAGGAAATCAAACCAGAAGAAATTAAAAAGAATTTAGCAAATGAATCAATTAAAGATGATGATGAATTAGAATTACCATTAAATTTAGAAGATCCAATTGCGAATTCTAATGAAGATAAAGATTATGATAATATTAATTCTTCTAATTTTGATACAGGGGAATTTAAATATATGTCAAGAAGAACTAATACTGATGAAAATAAACATTAAAAGAATTTAAACATTTATTTTGTTTAAATTTTTTTTTATATAGAATTATAGTATTAGGGGATTTTATGAAAAAAGAAAAAGCATTAAAAAAAGAAAAAAATAAAGTCAAAAAAATCAATTTTAAAAATTTTAAAACTGGTTCAATTTTTTTTATGACTATTTTACTGATTTTTAGAATATTAATGATAATTTTTTGATTATTGGCTCCAATTATTGTTGGTTTTACAATAGGTTTTGATGATGGAATAAGAAATTTAGTAAAATTTATTGGAGTATTTATATATCCAGATAGACTAACTTCCAATACTACACTTGTAATTAATATCATAGCTCCTGTTTCATGATTAATGACCTTGCTAATTTTACTATTTGCAGATGTAAAACCATTTTTTAATAAAAAACAATGAAGGCAAAGAGCTTATTTAGCTTTTAGTTTAATATTTTGACCAATATTGTTTGTGGGCTTTATCTATGGAATATACTTTATAATTCCTTTAATTGAAGCAGGAATTGAAACAAATCCAACAGATCCCAATTATGATTTAATATATCAAGCATGAAAATCATTAAGGGATAGTTTTTCTCCATTTAGTAGTTGAATGATTGCTCTACAATGTATGTATGGAGTTATAGTAATTTTTGGATTATTTTCAATTTTTGAAGCACATATGATTAGAAAAATGAAATTAGATTACAGTGATTTTTTTATTAGAGATGAGAACTCTAGAAGTTTAGTAACTCAAGTTATAGAGGGAAAAATTGAGTTTGGAGAATTTGAACCAGATCAAGTTAATAAAGAAATTAAAAGAGTAAGACGAGAAACAATTGAAGAAGAAAAAAGAGAGAAATTTGAAAAGTTTCAGAAAATGGAAGAAGAAATATTAAATAAAAAGAAAGAAAAAAAAGAAAGAAAAAATGCAAAAAGAAAGAAAAAGGGTAAAACTGAATAAGACTTTAAGCTATAAAGGTCAACAAATAGATTATTGTTTAACTTTAAAAGACCAAAAATTTATTAGATTAAAGTTAGAAGATACTAGTATTAATGTTTCTGCACCATTTCATGCATATGATTGAGAAATTGAACAATTAATTTATAAAAATATTCAAAAGATTCAAAAAATAATTGAATATAGAGAAAAAAACCAGTTTTATATGATTTCAGAAAATGGCTTTTTCAAGATTAATGATAAAAAATATGTTGCAAGATTTTTGGATAAAGTTGATAAAAAAGAAAAACTTGATTTCAAAATTTATGAAACTAAGGAAGAAACATTAAAAAGAATGTATAAAAAAATAGCAATTAATTATTTTTTCTATTTTGAATCTATTGTTAATAAATATAAGCAAATAATGAATTTAGACTTCAAAAATCTTTCAGTAAAAGTTATGAAAGGTAAATGAGGTGTCTGTTTCCCTGAAAAATCAAAAATAGTTTTAAATACAAGATTGATTCATTTTCCTATTATTGCATTAGAGTATGTTGTTATTCATGAATTAAGTCATTTGGTTCATAAAAATCATTCAAAGGACTTTTGAAGATATGTTGAAAAATATATGCCAAATTATAAAAACATAAGTGAAATACTAAAAGTGAATGTATTATAAAGTATAATAACTTTATGGAGAAAACTTATGGGATGAAAACGAGAATTTAAAAAAATGCAAAAAGAGACTAAAAAAGCATCAAATTTTTTTGATAACTCTGAAGATATCTCAAGTTTGATTATTTGAGATAGAGCAATGAAACCTGCTAATCACTGAAATATAGATAATTTAGTTATTGATATTTCAAAGTTTAATGACTTAATTCAAGAAATAATAAAAAATCAAATTTCACCTGAAAACTTGGATAAGTACTCTTGAAATTTAGGTTCAATATCAATAGTTGAGAAGTTTTATTCTTATCCTATGGCAAGTTATTTCAAAGAAACATATAATAGTATTTCTAATCGTTTAGGTAGTTATGAAGCTGCATTAATTGTTAATAGTCTTTCTAAATTTAGTTTTTACATTACTAAAAAGTTTTGAAAGCTATTTAATTATACTTTTGCAAATAAAAATATAAATGATACTCCACTAATAAGGGTTTTTGAAGTAATGCAAAGAACTTCGTTAGAAGCACTGGATGGAATTATTGAGAAGGCTTTTCTATTAATTGATAAAAGAAAATTAGATCCGTATAAGCATCATCTTTTAATTGAAGAAATTATTGATTTAGGTGATGATTTCACTTATCACTGAGCTAGAATGTATGACCAAGTTATTGATTTAACAGTTGAAACATTTATCTTTCAAAGTAAATATGGTAAAGCAAAGTCAACAAATAATTCAACTATACAAGCAAATTTTTTCTCAGTAGATGAAGATGAGGAATTTGATACTTTCTTTGAAAAAACAAAAACTCTTGTATTTAATGATGAAGTAAATGATGCATTTAATTATTTTGGTATATCAAAAATGGCGAAGCCTGATGAGTTTAAAAAAATTTATAGAAAAATGGCAAAGCAATTTCATCCAGATTTGAATTCAGATCAAAACTCTGCAATGGAAATGAAAAAAATTAATTTATTTAAAGAAATTGTTGAGAAGTATTATGAAAAGTATGAAATTATTTAAGTTTGAAAAAAAGAAATTAAGCCAAAAATTATTCAAAATATAGTAATAGATAATTCTTTAAATGTAATAAAAATTTGTTCTCATTTTAGAACTTATTAATATATCAATATTTAATTTATTTAAAATAACTAACTTGGATTTTTCCATTTAATAGTAGGAGATACTTAATGATTATTAAAGAATATGAAGAATATAATTTTATACAAAGTGATTTAATAAGTAAAGAAATTTTTATTTTATATTCAGTATTTGGTGAAGAAAGTAAATTCTTAAAAGTAATTCAGCAAGAATGATTTGAGACAAAAGATATTGAAAAATTTAGAGATTTTATTGAAATAAAATTTGAAGAGATTGAAGTAAAACAAAAAAATCAAGTTGATAGAGATAGCCTAAGTTGTTTATTAAGAATGATTTCAATTTGTGATAATTTTTTTGAGTATGAATACCTATATGATTCGAGCAGAATATTATTTTTAGAATCAAAAAAAGAAATTATGAATAATCTAAAAATATATGATTATGCATTTAAAGAGCTTATTGATCTCAATTACAAAAGTTTTGTTGAAGAAATTGATACTATGAAAATCTCACACAAATACATAATAGTGACAAATGAAATTAAGAAAATTATACATAGATGTGAAGAGATAAATGATTTTTATTTAGTGATTAAAGAGACATATAAAATAAATGACTTATTAAGTGATTTATTAGACTTACTGGAAGAAGATGAAGATAATAGCCTTCAATTTGGTACAGATGAAGAAGTTATACTTTATAATTTTGCAATTTATCACTCAACAAAAATTTACTTTTCATTATTATTAAGAGAATATATTGTCTCTGAAGAGGAAAGAATTACAAATACAATTATTGAAGAAAACAAACCTTTAATTGAAGAAGAAGAATTAAGAATAGCAGAAACTAAAATGTTATCGGATCAAACTAAAGAAATTTTTTATAAAACATTAAAAAATTAATATTAATTAAATACTAAAGCGATATGTATCAACAAAATTTTATAAAATAAAATAAGCCATTTTGTTGGTATAATATTTAAATATTTGTTATTATCAATAGGTTATTAAATAGGAGAGAATCATGAATAAAAAAATTATTAATATAGCAGTTATTGCTCACGTTGATGCTGGAAAGTCTACATTAGTAGATGCTTTTTTAAATCAATCTAACGTTTTTAGAGCAAATGAAGAAGTAAAAGAACAAGTAATGGACAGCAATGACCAAGAAAGAGAACGTGGTATTACAATTTATTCAAAAAATTGTGCTATTGAATATAATGATTACAAAATTAATATTGTTGATACTCCTGGACATGCCGATTTTTCAAGTGAAGTAGAACGTATTATGAAAACTGTAGATACAGTTATTTTGTTAGTTGATTCAGCTGAGGGTCCAATGCCTCAAACTAGATTTGTTTTATCAAAAGCATTAGAGTTGGGGTTAAGACCAATATTATTAATTAATAAAATTGATAAAAAAGATCAAAGAGCATTAGAAGTAGTTGATGAAGTTCTTGAATTATTTATGGAACTAAATGCAAATGATGAACAAATTGAATTTCCATCATTATTTGGTACAGCTCGTGATGGTATTGTTCAATATTCAATGGAAGAAACAAGTGAAAATTTAGTACCTTTGTTTGAAACAATTATTAAGCAAGTTGGAAACTACCCATTAGAATTAGCAAATGAACCAATTCAATTACAAATATCATCTTTAGCTTATGACTCATTTATTGGAAGATTAGGAGTTGGAAGATTATTTAAAGGTGTAATCAAGGAAGGCCAACAAGTTGCAATTTCTAAAAATGATGGTTCAGTAACTAAAGGAAAAATATCAGGTTTATTTATATATGAAGGAATGAAAAGAGTTGCTGTTAAAGAAGCACAAGCTGGTGAAATTGTTGTTATTTCAGGTATTGGTGATTTAACAATTGGAGATACAGTTTGTGAAATTGATAAAATTGATGC
Organism: Spiroplasma endosymbiont of Cantharis nigra; assembly: GCF_964019925.1. NCBI lineage: Bacteria > Bacillati > Mycoplasmatota > Mollicutes > Entomoplasmatales > Spiroplasmataceae > Spiroplasma > Spiroplasma endosymbiont of Cantharis nigra. The sequence continues at coordinate 849,450 of NZ_OZ026470.1, read as the reverse complement.
TTTACCTCCAATTATTATTGAAGAGCCAACAATGAGTATGAATTTTTTAGTTAATACTTCTCCATTTGCTGGAAGAGTTGGAAAATATGTTACTACAAGAAATATCAAAGAGAGATTAGATAAAGAACTGGAAGTAAACGTTGGTTTAAAAGTTGAGGCTTTAACTGATTCATCAGCAGATGGGTTTAAAGTTTTAGGTAGAGGAGAACTTCACTTGTCTGTTTTAATTGAAACAATGAGAAGAGAAGGATTTGAACTTGGAATATCAAGACCAGAAGTTGTTGTAAGAATTGATGAAAAAGGTCAAAAATTTGAACCTATGGAAAAAGTTATTATTGACGTACCAACAGAATTTTCTGGAACAGTTATTAATAAATTAAACTTAAGAAAAGGTATGATGGTTGACATGGATTCAGATGGTTTAAGAGATAAAGTAACTTACCATATACCAACAAGAGGTTTAATTGGATTTAAATCAGAGTTTACTAATGATACTCGTGGTGAAGGTGTAATGGTAAAATCAAGTGTTGGTTATGAAGAATATAAAGGAAAAATTGAAGGTAGACAAAATGGTACTCTTGTTTCAATGGCAAATGGTATAACACTTCCTTATGCACTAAATAATCTTGAAGAAAGAGGAATATTATTTGTTGGACCTCAAGTTGAGGTTTATGATGGAATGATTGTAGGTTTACATTCAAGAGATAACGACTTAAATGTTAATCCAACGACTGGTAAAAAATTAACAAATACAAGGGCATCAGGAAGTGATGATTCAGTTAAATTAACTCCTGCAAGAAAATTCACTTTAGAAGAAGCATTAGAATTTATTGAATGAGATGAACTTGTTGAAGTGACACCAGAAGATATTAGATTAAGAAAAAAATGACTTACAGAGAACGAAAGAAAACAACATAGAAATGATCCACACTAAAAATTCCATTATGGATTTTTTTTAGAAAAAGTTCCACTATTATATTAGAAAAAATTATTTAAATATACAAAAATAGGTTTATTATAGAAATGTAAGGAGAATTTAATATGTCAAAAATAACTAGTATTATTGCACGTGAAGTTTTAGACTCACGTGGTTTCCCAACAGTTCAAGTTGATGTTACAACTGAATTTGGAGGATTTGGAACAGCAAAAGTTCCTTCAGGAGCTTCAACTGGTTCAAGAGAAGCATTAGAATTAAGAGATGGAGATAAAAAACGCTTTAATGGTAAAGGTGTTTTAAAGGCTGTTGCAAATGTAAATACTAAAATTGCAAAAGAAATAATTGGAATGGAAGTAACAGAGCAAGTAAAAATTGATACAAAAATGTGTAAATTAGATGGTGATGATTTCAAGAAAAATTTAGGAGCAAATGCTATTTTAGGTGTTTCTTTAGCTGTTGCTAAAGCAGCAGCAAGTGAATTGGAAATTCCATTATATAGATATATTGGTGGAACAAATGCAAGAAGATTACCCGTACCAATGTTAAATGTTATTAACGGAGGAGAACATGCAGATTCTGCAATTGATTTCCAAGAGTTTATGATTATGCCAGTTGGAGCACCAACATTTAGTGAATCATTAAGATGAGCTTCAGAAACTTTCCAAGCTTTAAAATCTTTATTACATGATAAAAAAGATATTACAGCTGTTGGTGATGAAGGTGGATTTGCACCAAACTTTGCTTGAGCATATCCAAAAGAAACTATTGAAGCATTTAAAGCAAAAACTCCAGTTGAAGTTGCTTTAGATTTATTAGTTGAAGCAATTAAAAAAGCTGGTTATAAAACAGGTAAAGATGGTATTATGATCGCAATGGATTGTGCTAACTCAGAATTATACATTAATGGAAAATATCACTTTAAGAAAATTGAAAAATTAACAGGAAAAGAATGAGCATTAACAACTGATGAAATGGTTTCATTCTTAGATAAATTAGTTGATAAATATCCAATTATCTCAATTGAAGATGGTTTAGCTGAATCAGATTGAGATGGATTCCAAAAACAAGTAAAAGTAATGGGTCACAAAATTCAAATTGTTGGAGATGATTTGTTTGTTACAAATCCAAAAATTACTGCTGAAGGAATTGAAAAAAAAGCTGCTAATTCAGTATTAATTAAATTAAACCAAATTGGAACATTAACAGAAACAATTGAAACAATTGAAATGGCTCAAAAAGCAGGTTGAACAGCTGTTACTTCACATCGTTCAGGGGAAACAGAAGATTCAACAATTGCTGATTTAGCTGTTGCTTTAAATACAGGTCAAATTAAAACAGGGTCAATGTCAAGATCTGATAGAATTGCAAAATATAATAGATTAATTGAAATTGAAGCTGAATTGGGAGAAGCTGCAATTTATGATGGTTTAAAATCATTTTATAATTTAACAAAATAATTTATAAAGGAATCTTAAGGATTCTTTTTTTGTTGTAGTTTTTTTATTTATAATTAAATTATGAGTAAAAAACCTATGCTTAAAAATAAATATTTAATATTAACTTTATTTCTAGTAATTTTAACTTTTTTTATTTTAAGTTCTATTTTTGATCTTAGAATATCTAAACTAATAAATGAAAGCTTAAACAAAACATGATTTACATCAGTTTTTGATACATATGGTAGAGTTTGTTTATTCTTTCCAATTTATTTATTTCTATTTATATTTTTATTAAAATTTTTAAGTTACTTAAAAACAAATAGAAATGTAAAAATAGTTTATGTCATTTTATTTAATCTTATTTATTTTGCGAGTCTAACTATTTTTCTTTACTTTAAAAAACAATTTTCTTTTAAAAATAACTCATTTGATATTTCAAAATTTAGTTTCTCCATATTTCTTTTAGTCTTACTAGTTATTTTTATTATTTTCATAAATATATATTTAAGAGATTTATTTGATGGTAAAAATAATTATATTAATATATATTTTCAACAAGCTTTGTCAGCAGCACTTTTTATATCATTACTATTTATCAATGTAGGAATTTTTAAAATTCTTTTTGGGAGAAATAGACCTTATGATGTATTAATAGAGGAAGAAAATTTTCAATGACTATTGCAAATAAATTTTTCAAAAGTAAGAGGAAGTAGTTTTCCTTCTGGTCATACAGCAGCAGCAGGAGCAATGTTAAGTCTAATTTATTTTTTAGATAATAAAAGGGTTTCAAAAATAATTTTTACTATTTCCATAGTTTCTTTAATATTACTTACAGGTATTTCAAGAGTATTAATGTCAAAGCATTTTTTAACAGATGTTCTATTTTCTATTTTATTGGTAAGTATTTATTATTTCTTATCAAAAATAATAGTAAAAAAAATTTATGAAAGGAAAAAATAATTATGGCTAAATATATCGGATTAGATATTGGGAGTAAAACAATTGGTATTGCAACAAGTGAAGGCTATTTCTCAAATCCAAAAGAAACAATTAGATTTCAAGAGTATAACTTTTTAGAGGCAGTTACTAAATTAAGTATTTTTTTAAATAAGGAAGGTTTTGAAGAAATAGTTATAGGTTATCCTAAAAATATGAATGGCTCTTCTGGTGAAAGAGTTGAAATGGTGGAACAATTTATTGAAATTTTTTTAGAACAAAAAATTGTGAATGAAGAACAAATTAAAAGAGTCGATGAGAGATTAACTACAAGACTGGCAAAACAAATAATGATCTCAGCTGATTTTAGTAGAAAAAAACAAAAAGAAAATAAAGACCAATTAGCAGCTAAATTAATTTTAGAAACCTATTTGAACTCAATTAAGTAGTATATAATTACAATATAAATAAGTGGGGGTATCAATGAAAACACATCCTTTAGTCAAAAAGATTTTATTTAATCAAGAAGAGATTGACAAAAGAACTAGTGAATTGGCAACAGAAATTGAAAGTTATTATAGAAAACAAAATGTAAAGGATAATACAGTTATAATTGTAGGACTATTAAAAGGTTGTGTTCCTTTTATGGCAAATTTTATTAAGCATTTTAATCATGAGTGTCAAACAGAGTATATGGTTGTTTCATCATATATGGGTGGAACAAAAACTAGTGGAGAACCAAAGATTAATTTAGATTTAAATTTATCAATTAAAGATAAGCATGTTTTAATAATTGAAGACATAATTGATTCAGGAATAACACTAAATTATATTAAAAAGTATATTTCTTTTAAAGGTGCTAAGGAAGTCAAAATAGTGACTCTTTTAGATAAAAAAGAAGGTAGAGTTGTTCCAATTAAATCAGATTGAGTTGGTTTTGAAATTGCAAATGAATTTGTAATTGGTTATGGTTTAGATTATGATGAAAGATTGAGAAATCTTCCTTACATTGCAGTTTGTGATGTTGAAAAAATAAATAATTGAAAATGAAAATAATAGCATTTTCTATTATTTAATTAGATTTTTAAAAAGTATATAATCTATATATGGAGGAAGTTATTATGATAAAAAAAATAGGAGTATTAACTTCAGGAGGAGATGCTCCTGGAATGAATGCAGCTGTTGCATCAGTTATTAAAACTGCAGTTTCAAAAGGAATAGAGCCTTATATTATAAGAGATGGTTATAAAGGTCTTGTTAATAATTGAATTGAAAAAGTAGATATTAATTTTGCAGCAGATATTATTTCAAAAGGTGGAACAGTAATTGGTTCAGCTAGATTACCTGAATTCAAAGAGGAGTCAGTTAGACAAAAAGCTGTTGCCAATTTAAAAGCTTTAAAAATAGAAGCATTAGTTGTAATTGGTGGAGATGGAAGTTATCAAGGAGCTGAAAAATTAACAAAAATGGGAATTAATTGTGTTGGTCTTCCAGGAACAATTGATAATGATATTGTTTCTTCAGATTATACAATTGGTTTTGACACAGCATTAAATACAGTTATTAATGCTTTAGATCAAGTGAGAGATACTATACAATCTCATAACAGATGTATAATAGTAGAAATAATGGGAAATGGTTGTGGAGACTTAACATTATATGCTGCAACAGGAAGTGGAGCTGAAGTATTTTCTACAAAGGAAAATTGCTTATCAGAAGCAGAAATCATTGAACAAGTTAAAGTACTTCATGATAAAAATAAAAGAAGTGTGATTGTTGCTGTTGCTGAAAAAATTTATGATGTTAATGAATTAGCAAAAAAAATTGAAAAGCAAACAGGTTATGAAACAAGAGCCACAATACTTGGCCATATTCAAAGAGGTGGTAAACCAACTGCTATGGATAGATATTTAGCAGTAAAGGCAGGTATCTTTGCAGTTGAAGAATTAATAGCTGGTAAAGGTGGTTTATATATTGGAATGAGCAACAATAATTTAGTTGCAAGAGATATAGAATCAACATTAAATATGCCAAAAGTAGATAAAAATGAAGAATATAAAAAATTAAGAGAAATTAATAAAGCAGTATAGTTTTAACAAGGAGAGATATAATGAATAAAGAAATAGAATTTTATGAACCAAGTAAAATAGCAAAAAAAATAAAAAGAACTAAAATTGTTACAACAATTGGACCAAGTACACATTCAAAAGATGATATTAGAAAACTTTTTGAAGCTGGTATGAATGTTGTTCGATTGAACTTTTCACATGGAAAACAAGAAGAACAAGCAGAAAAAATTAAATCAGTTATTGAGTTAAGAGATGAGTTAGAAAAACCAATTTCAATAATGTTAGATACAAAAGGACCTGAAATTAGAATTGGAAAAGTTCATGATGGTGCTCAAGAAATAAAAGCTGGAACGGATATTAGAGTTTTTACAACGCAAGAGGAATATTTAAATCGTGAATGCAAATCAAATGAAATGACAGTTTCATATGATATGAGTATTGATTTAAAACCTGGAGATAGTGTTTTAGTAGATGATGGAAAATTAACATTGAATGTTATTAATGTAGAACCGGGATTAGTAAATTGTAAAGCTTTTAATAGTCATATTGTTAAAACAAATAAAAGAGTAAATCTGCCTGGTGTTGAATTCTCTTTACCATTTTTAGCTCAAAAAGATATTGATGATATTAAATTTGGAGCTAAGGTAAAAGTTGATTATATTGCAGCGTCATTTGTTAACTCTGCAGATAATGTTAATGAAATTAGAAAAATACTAAAAAAAGAAAAGGCAGAATATATTCAAATTATTTCAAAGATAGAATCAAAAATAGGAATTTTTAATATAGATTCAATAATTGAAGCATCAGATGGAATTATGGTTGCTCGTGGAGATTTAGGGTTAGAAATACCATATTATGAAGTACCATATTGAGAAAAACAAATGATTAGAAAGTGTAGAAAAGCTGGAAAAGTTGTTGTAGTAGCAACTCAAATGTTGGAATCAATGACTGATAATCCACAACCAACAAGAGCTGAAGTGACTGACGTTTATTATGCCACTGAATTAGGAGCTGATGCAACTATGCTAAGTGGTGAATCAGCTGCAGGAATTTATCCATTTATTACTACAGAAACTATGGCAACAATTAATAAAAGAGCAGAATTAGGGTTTTATGGAAAAATTTATTATGATAGAGCTTTAGAAGTAGCTCGTCAATCAACTACTGGTAAAAGAGCAGAAATTGCTGATGAATTAGCAAATATTACAAGAAATGGTAAATATGAATTTGCTCTTGTTCTTTCAAGAACTGGTGAATTATTAAGAACTATTTCAAAATTTAGACCAAATGTTACAATTTTAGGGGTTTGTGATAAAGAGGAATTATGAACTGGTTTTGGAGCAATGCATTCAATCTTTATGAATAAAGTAAAGAGCATTGATCAAGTTATTAACAATAAAGATGTCCTAATAGAGATCGCAAGATCTTGAGGGGCAAAAAAAGGCGAAGAAATTTTAATTGTAAAAAATGAAGATATTAAGGTTTATCAAGTATAAAAAAATACCACTTAAATGTGGTATTTTTTTATAGAATTGTGTATTTAAGCAATTACTCTAATAAAGTGATATAATTTTTTTGTTATTAACAAGGAGAAAAAAATGAATAAATTTAATTTAAATGAAAAAATGAAAAGAACAAAGGTTATTACAACTATTGGGCCAAGTGTTCACTCAAAAGAAGCTATAAAGGAATTGTTTGATAAAGGAATGACAACAATTCGTTTAAATTTCTCACATGCAGATTTTCAAGAACATGGTGAAAGATTTGAATGAGTAAAAACTTTAAGAAAAGAAATTAATAAACCAATCTCAATTTTATTGGATACAAAAGGTCCAGAAATTAGAATTGGTAAAATGAAAGATGGAAAACAAGAAGTTAAAGTTGGAACAGAAGTAATTGTTTACACAAATCCAAAAGATTTTTCTACTAGAGAATGTAGTGCAACTGAAATGCAAATGTCATATGATATGTCACAAGATGTTAAAGTAGGAGATACTGTTTTAGTTGATGATGGAAAATTAACAATGCATGTAACAAAAGTTGAAAAATTTAAAGTTATTTGTAAAGCATTTAATAATCACTTAGTAAAAACTAATAAAAGAGTTAATTTACCAGGTATTGAATTTACATTACCATTTTTAGCAGAAAAAGATTATAACGATATAAATTTTGGTATTGATAATAATATTGATTATATTGCAGCGTCATTTGTTAACTCAGCAGATAATGTTAATGAAATAAGAGAAATCTTAAAAAAGAAAAATGCTGAACATATTCAAATTATTTCAAAAATAGAATCACAAGTTGGATGTGATAATATTGATTCAATTATTGATGCTTCTGATGGAATTATGGTTGCTCGTGGAGATTTAGGATTAGAAATCCCATATTATGATGTACCATATTGAGAAAAACAAATAATTAGAAAATGTAGAGATAAAGGAAAATTAGTTATTGTAGCAACTCAAATGTTAGAATCAATGACTGATAATCCACAACCAACAAGAGCTGAAGTTACTGACGTTTATTATGCTACTGAATTAGGAGCTGATGCAACTATGTTAAGTGGTGAATCAGCAAATGGAGATTTCCCATTTATTACTGTTGAAACTATGTCAACAATTAATAAGCGTGCTGAAGTAGAATTTTATGAAAAAAATTACTATACAAAGCAATTAGAAAAAGCTAGAAAATCAAGCTCAGGTAAAAGAGCAGAAATTGCAAATCAATTAGCTAATACTACAATTAGTGGAAGTTATGAGTATGCAATTGTGGTTTCAAGAACTGGTGAATTATTAAGAACTATTTCAAAATTTAGACCAAATGTTACAATCTTAGGTGTTTGTGACAGTGAAAAATTATGAACTGGTTTTGGATCAATGCACTCAATTTTCATGAATAAAGTTGATAACTTAGATGCCTTTATGAAAGATAATAAAGCAATATCAGAAGTTGCAAAATCATGAGGAGCAAAAAAGGGTGAAAGAATATTATTTGTTAGAAATGAAGATATTAAAGAAATTACAGTAGGATAATCATAAACCTAAACCTCAAAGTTTAGGTTTTTTTATTACTTAAAATAATAAATAGAAAATTTTCTATGTATTTTTTTAAATTTTTATTGAATAAATGTTATTATTTTTTTGAAATTAATAAGGAATAGGAGAAAACATACATCTATAAAAATATAGTTAGTATGTTTTCTTTTTCTTTATAGTTTCAACATAATTAATAGGAGAAAAAAATGAAAAAACTACTTTCAATTTTAGGATCATCATCAATAGTTATATCTTCAGGTACATATGTAGTATCTTGTAATCCAAATAAGGATACAATAAACATATTATTTGTACCATCTCAAAATAGTACAGAAATCATAAGTACTGTAAAACCATTAGAGGAAAAATTAGCAAATGAGTTATCAAAAATAGCTCAGGCAGATAATAGAACATCTACAAAGAAAGTTAAGATATCAACTTCAACAAATTATGAAGTTGCTGGAAAAACTTTACAAGATGGTAAAGCTCATTTAGCTTTCTTACCTGTAAATACATATACAAAATATAGAGGAACAGATAAAGATGGAGTATTTGATAAACAAGGAATTCTTTTAAATGCTTCAAGAGCAGGAGCAAAACCCGAGACTACTTTTGAAAAGTTTAAAGGTGAAGATGACAAATTTAGTTCGACATTAGCAATGGAAAAAATTACTTTAGAAACTTCGTGAGAATTATCTAAACATTATAATAAAATGGTTAAAGATAATCTTAATGAATTAAAAACTCAAGAAAAAGCAAAGGGACTTTTATTAGATCAAGAGAATGAAGCATCATACTATAGATCATATATATATGCTAATAATCAATTTCTAAGTGATAACAATTTTAACATTGATTCATTTGAAGATTCTGCTAGTTATCATGAAGCATTAAAAGAATTAATTTTAAAAGGAACAAATGACAAAAAATTTCAATTTACTTTTGGAGCTAGCAAAACATCAAGTGCAGGAGTTTTATACCCAATGCTTTGATTACAAGATGTTTTAAAAATTGAAGATAATAATTTAAAGGATTTATGACAAAATAAGCATGAACAAGGTAGTTATCCTCAAGCCTCTCAAGAAGTTTCAAATGCAACTTCAAATTATGCAGTTGGTTTTAGTGATATAAGAATGGAAAGTAAATCTTCAAATGATGTAGAAAATGGCTTTAAAAACACAACAATAATTGGAGCAACTGACCCAATTATTAATGATTTAATAGCTTATTCTAAAAAAACTATAAAAGATGAAACTTTTAAAGATGATTTAAGAACTGCATTTAAAAATTTAATTGAAGATAAAGAAAATGCAAGCATATTTGAAATTTACAATCATACAGGTTATGTAGGACCAGCAAGTAAGGAAAATAGTTTTGATTTTGAATTAACAACAGATAAATCAATTACTCAAACAACAAACGCAACACAAACTCTATTAGATAAGATGAAAAACTGATAGAAAATAATATAATACAAAAAGCTTAAAGCTTTTTTGTATTTTTTTAATATGATAAAATTCATAAATGTAAACAAGGTTTGACCTAATGGTAAACATGTTTTAAGAAATATTAATTTAAAAATAGAGGATGGCGAGTTTGTTGCAGTAATTGGATTATCAGGGGCTGGTAAAACTACACTTTTAAAAACCATTAATGGTATAAATAAAATATCTTCGGGAGAAATATTAATTAGTTGAAATGATATTGAAGAATATAATTTAAGTAAAATAAAAAATAAAAAATTAAGAGAATTAAGAAGTAAGATTGGTCTTATGTCTCAAGAATATAATAATTTAGAAAAACAAACAGTCTTAACAAATGTATTAAACTCAAGAATCTCAAAAGTAAATTTTTGAAGATCTCTTTTTGGAATATTTTCAAAAAAAGATAAGGAGATAGCATTAAAGTCTTTAGAAAAACTAAATTTATTAGATTATGCATATATTAGAGCTGAAAATTTAAGTGGGGGTCAGCAACAAAGAATTGCACTAGCAAGAACTTTATCTCAAGAACCTCAATTAATTATTGCAGATGAGCCTGTCTCTGCATTAGATCCAATACTTGCTAATCAAGTTATTAAAGATTTTCAAAATGTTAATAAAACTGAAAAAATAACAATAATTTTAAATATACATCATGTTGAATTAGCACAAAAATATGCTTCAAGAATTATTGGATTAAAAGATGGAAAAATAATTTTTGATGGAAAACCTGAACAGTTGACAAAGAAAATATTAAAAGAAGTTTATGGAGAAAATTATTAAAATGAATAGAAAAATTAGTGCGATTACTTCTAGAAATGTTTTTGCAATAAATAATAGCTACACAAAAGCTCCTAAAAAAACATTTTTTATAACTCTATCTATTATAGTTTTTATATTAATAATATTTGGTTTCAATATGTTAGAAACCAATTGACCTGAATTTTTTTCATCTTTTGGTTTATTTTTTGAGAGAATTGGAGATTTATTTAAATGGGATTGAGAAGATTTTCTTAAACCAGATACTGTAGGAATAGTTTTCTTAAATACTGCTCTAAACTCTATTTTTATGACTATGATAACGGCTTTTGCTGGAACTATAATTGGTGTGCTTATAGCAATTCCTGTTGCAATTTTAGCTGCAGGAAATATTGTAAATAATAAATTTATTAATAATACTGCTAAAAGCTTTATTGCAATTTTTAGAACAATTCCTGCTTTTGTCTATGCTCTTATTTTTGTTGGATATTTTGGACAAACAATTTTAACAGTCACAATTGTTTTATCAATTTTTACATTTTCAATAACTTCAAAAATTTTGTTTGAGAGAATAGAACATATAAATACAAAAATTTTTATATCACAACAAGCAACAGGGGCTAATAAAATGAGATCTTTTAGATCTGCTGTTGTACCACAAATATCAAATCATATTACTTCAGCTACTTTTTATGCGCTAGAAACTAATATAAGATATATTTCAGTTATTGGTGGAGTTACAAATTATGGTATTGGTAAATTAATTGATAATTCAAGGGATAACGATGATTGATCTAGAGTTGGATTTTTATTATTTTTAATAGTTGCTGTAGTAATTTTATTGGAAATAATAATATATGTATTAAAAAAATATATCTTATTGGATAAGGATTATATTTTAGATGAGAAGAAACAAAAAAAATATAAGACTTTAATTAAAAAAATCTCAAGGATGAATAATATAAATTTCTATATAAGATATATTATTCAAAAGGATTTATATTCTAGTTTAGAAGTTGCAAAACAAAATAAAAATTATGATTTAGTTAAGCAAATTAAACACGATTTAAAAAATAAAAGAGTTGAGTTCTTAAATGAACATCATTCAAAATTAAAAGAAGATATAATTTCATTTGAAGAATTTAAAAAGAAAAATTTAAACTCCAAATCATGATTTATTTGAGATGAAAAAAACTCGATAAATGTTAGAAGAGATAAGGTTTATCTAACTAATTTTAATTTTGAAGTTCTTAAATTAAAAGAAGAAATGAGAAATACTTTAGATAATTCAGCTATATTAGAACATGAAATTTATTTAAAAAATTTAACTATAGATGAAGTTATTAAAAAGAATCCAAAAAGATACATTAAAAGATTATGTTTATACTTTATTCTTTTTGCGCTTTTTTGTTATTCATTAACTTTCATTGAATTTAGTATTGAAAGTTCACAAACTATTAAAGATACTAACCATAATATATTAGAGATGTTTAAAATAAATTGATTATCATTATTTATTCCTTATGGATATGCACCTCAATCAGTAATTTATTTATTATTTCAAACGTTATCAATTGCTATTGTTGGTACTTTTATAGGAGCAATCATAGCATATATTTTTGGTATACTAAGCTCAGAGAATATAGTAAATTATTATGTTGCAAAATTCTTCGTGCTAATAACTTCTATTATAAGATCAATTCCAACTTACATATATGCAATTTTATTTATAGCACTTGTTGGTATGGGTCCATTTACAGCAACACTAGCAATTGCAGCTGGAACCGTTGGTATGCTTACAAAATATAATAGAGAAGTTTTTGATGATATAAATTTAAAAGTCCTATATCAATTAGAGTCTACAGGATTAAATAAATTTCAAAGATTTAAATATGGCGTAATGCCTCAAACTACAAGCAGTGTTATTTCATACATAATTTATAGATTTGATATAAACTTTAAAGAAGTAGCAATCTTAGGTGTTGTGGCATCAGGAAATATGGGTTATTTATTAAATAGTTATTTTGCAGATAAGTTATTTAATGAATTTGGTGCTTTACTTTTTGGTATTATACTATTTACCTTATTAATTGAATATATCTCTACAACCTTAAGAAATAAAATTAATTTAGGAATTAATCCTAAATATATTGAAAAAATAATTCTTGTAATTAAACATAAAAATTTTGCAAAATACAAAGCAAATGAAGTTTTAGGATTATCGAAAGATGGAATGGAATTTATTCAATCAGAAGCTTACTATGCATATATTAATAAGCAAATTCTTCAAGAAGCAAAAACAATTACTAAAATAAAAAAAGTTTCTAAGAAACATGCATGATATTTGAGTTACATAAAAAACTTTAAGTTAAGTGATAATTTAGAGTTAGATTTAGTTGAGGCTAAGAAGATTTATAATACTCATAATTTGGAATATAAAAAACTAATAGAAAAATTTAATAAAAAGAGAATTGACTTTATAAAAGAATTAAAAAATAATAAGATTCAACAAATTAAAGACCTTGATCTAAATTCTAAAAATTTATTAGAAGATAAAACATTAAGGAAAGAAATAAAAAAATCAAAATCTTTTATTAAAAAGTCAACAAAAATTAGAATTGAAAGTTTAGAATATTAGAGGAAATAAAATGTTTAAAAAACTTATTAAACTAATAAATGATAATAAAAAAATAATACTCCTAAGACATATTTATCCAGATTTTGATGCTATAGGTTCACAAATGTCTTTATATCAATTTATTAATGATAACTTTAAAAATAAGGATATCAAACTAGGTGGGGTTTTACCAAATGAATATAAATGTATTGGCAAAACAGAAGTATTAAAGCAAAAAGATTTTCAAGATTCATTAGTAATTATTACAGACACTGCAACAAAACAGAGAATTGATATTGAGGATTTAAATTGACTAAAATCCGCTTCAAATATTTTTAAAATTGATCATCATGTCAATGTTGATCAATATGCAACAATGGAAATTGTTGATGATTCTTATCCAGCAACTTGTGAGTTATTAACAGAACTTTATAATAAAACAAAATTAGTTTTTTCGGAACGAACAGCTTATTATTTATTTCATGGTCTTGTAACAGATACAGATAGATTTATGTATAGAAATGTAACTTCTAGAACATTTGAAATGGCAAGTATTCTTTTAAAAAAAGGTTTTAATATAAGCAATGTTTATAAAAATATTTATGGTTTAACTGAACAAGAACTTAAATTAAAAGGTTATATTCTAAGTAATTATAAAATGTCAAAACAAAAAATAGCTTTTATTATATTAAGTAAAGAAATAATGCAAGATTTTAAAATGGATAATTTTAATAAGGTATCACTTTGAGTTAATATGCTAGGTGAAATTAAAGAAGCAATTGCTTGAGTATTTTTTACACAAGATAAAGATTTTATTAGAGTTGAATTTAGATCAGATAAATGCAACGTCAGAGATATTGCAATTAAATTCGGCGGTGGAGGTCATATTAGTGCATCAGGAGCCAAATTAGAAAATATTGATGAATGTATAGACGTTATAAATTATTTTGATAAAAATCTTAAAGCCTTTAAAATATAGTTCTTTAAAATATACTCTTCTATAAGAGTATATTTTTTTATTCTAATATTTGGTTTTTTTCTTGAAAAGTTTCAATAAAATATAATATAAAGTCAATTTTGTTGTTTGTGCTTAATAAAATTATGTATAATTAAGAATGTTAGTTTATGTATTTTTTATAAAGACAGAGGTGGAAAAAGATGAAAATAACACTACTAGATGGCAATATTATAAATTATGATGAACCAAAATCTGTTCTTGAAGTTGCTCAAGAAATTTCAATATCACTTGGAAAAAAATGTGTAGGTGCAGTTATTAACGATAAAGAGGTTGTACCAAATACAGCGCTTATTGATAGAGATTGTAAATTACAACTAATAACAGAAAGACATGAATTATATGAATCTGTTATAAATTATACTGCTAAGGTGATTGTTGGATTAGCACTTAAGGAAGTTTTTCCTGAGGGTAGTCTTTACCCTGAAGAAGAAGGATATAATAAATTAGAATTTTTTAGTTATTTTGATTGTGATCAGAAATTAACTTTAGAAAATGTTAAAAAAGTTGAAGAATTATCAAATAAATATATTTCATTAGCTCTTGATATTGAGTTCAAAGGAAATACTTTTACTGAAAAAGATTATATTGATATGATGAATAAAATGAATGTAAAAGAAAAATATACAATGGGTATGGTTGATTTAAACAAAAAAAGATATATTAAATTTCCGATTTCTGCTATAAAAGATGTTTTATTTTATTCAAGATTTGCAACTCTTAATAAAACAAGCGACTTATTTAAAATTCAATTAAATGAGGTTACTGCTTTTCAAATAAGAGAAGATAAGTTTGTATATAAAATTCATGGTTTAACTGCAATTACTGAGAAAGCCTTTGAAGAAAAACAAAGAAAAATTGAAGAAATTAAGGAAAATGATCATAAACATATTGCTAAAATTTTAGAAATTTATCATTTAGATCCTTTAATTGGGCAAGGTTTACCAATTTGATTGCCAAATGGAACCATTTTAAAACAAGAGATTAAAAAGTATTTAATGCAAAAAGAATTTGAATACGATTTTATTCAAATCGAAACTCCAGTTATTGGTACTAGTGATCTTTATAAAACTTCTGGACACTGAGATCATTATCGTGATGATATGTTTGCTTCGATGATGCTTCCAAAAGAAGAAATGGTTTTAAAACCAATGAGTTGCCCGCATCATATTGCAGTATATAAATATAAACAAAGAAGTTATAGAGATTTACCATTAAGATTTGCAGAACATGCTTTACAACATAGATATGAATCATCAGGTAGTTTAACAGGACTTGAAAGAGTTAGAGCTATGGAATTAACTGATTCACATATCTTTGTTACACCTGAACAAGTAAAAGAAGAATTTATAAGATGTTTTAATTTAATTACAGAAGTACTATTAACTTTTGATATTAAAGTTGACTATCTTTCTTTATCTCTAAGAGATCCAAAAGATAAAGAAAAATACTTTAATGATGAAAAAATGTGAAATCATGCTGAAGCCGAATTAGAAAATGTTTTAAATGAATTAAAAATTGATTATAAAAAAATGGTTGGTGAAGCAGCATTTTATGGTCCAAAATTGGATATTCAAGCAAAAACTGCTTTAGGTCATGAAATAACTGTCTCAACAATACAATTAGACTTTTTATTACCACAGAGATTTGATATAAGTTATATCAACAGTGATGGAGAACTTGAAAAACCAATTATGATTCATAGAGGACTTGTAGGAACTTATGAAAGATTTATTTCAGTTCTTTTAGAACAAACAAAAGGTGTATTACCACTTTGATGTTCACCATTGCAAGTTGAAATTATACCAGTTAATTTAGCAAATAAAGAGTATGCTGAAAAAGTAAGAGATCAATTTAAAGAAAAATTAATTAGATCAAAAATTGATTTAAGAGATGAGAGATTAAGTTATAAAATTCGTGATTCACAAGTAAGAAAAATTCCATATCAATTAGTTCTTGGAGAAAAAGAATCAGAAAATGATACAGTAACTTTTAGAAGATATGGTAGCGAACAACAAACTACAGTTTCACTAAAAGAATTCATTGAAATGGTTGAAAATAAAATTAGAGATAAAGAATAATATATTAATTAGGAGAAAAACTTTTATGAATAAGAATAGAAATATTGAAGAAGAAATAAAGCTTCTAAAGGAACAAGACTATGGTATATTAGATGCACAACATTCATTTATGATTGATGGTACACTTGGAGGATTCAAGGCAGCAATTCATAAATTACATTATACTTTTGTTAAGCAAATTCTTTTAGGAATTATGAGTGGTGTAATTATTGGTTTTGGTTATGTGGCATGTGTTATCGCAATGGTTTCTCTACAAGGAACTGGTTTTGAAAAAGTAGGAACTCTCTTATTGGGTTTTCTTTTCCCAGGATGTATAATTTTAATTACATTTCTTGGTGGGGGTTTATTTACAAGTCATGTTTTTAGTAGCATTCCTGTTTTTAAAGGATGTGCAAGTAAAAGGTCTTACTTAAAGGGAATCTTTGGTGTTCTTTTAGGAAATTTTTTAGGAACTTTTATATTTGTAGCTCTTTTTGCAGGTGCAGGGGGCTTACTTAAGAATAATGAAGCATTTTTACTTAAAACTTTTGATATGGTTATTCATAAATTATATTTAGTTGCAGATGATTTATCAAATGGTACTTCTATTAAAGCAGTTAGTATCTTTGCAACAATAGGTATTGGAATCTGTTCTGGGATTTTATGTAATATGATGGTATGTTCAACATTACCATTAACAAGCTCAACAAAAAACTCAGCAACTATAGTACTATTATTAATATTTCCAATTGCTTTCTTTGCAATAGGTGGG
Source organism: Spiroplasma endosymbiont of Cantharis nigra (assembly GCF_964019925.1). Lineage (NCBI taxonomy): Bacteria > Bacillati > Mycoplasmatota > Mollicutes > Entomoplasmatales > Spiroplasmataceae > Spiroplasma > Spiroplasma endosymbiont of Cantharis nigra. The sequence continues at coordinate 832,327 of NZ_OZ026470.1, read as the reverse complement.
TTTCAACATGGACCAGCAAATTCATTCTTTTTATGAATGTTACTATTTGAAACAATATTTAATCCACAATTAACTTTAGAAAGTGGATTAACACCTCAATTTTCTCAAGTTCTATTATTTATTGCATTAAGTACTATTCCAACATTAATTGGTAACTGAATATCAGGAGCTTTATTATTACCAGGTATTTTATATTATATTAATAAAGAATATGTTTCAATTTTATTCAAAAAAATTAAATTAGAATATTTAGAAGGAAAAACTAATAGTTTTAAAGATAAGGCTGACAAACAAATTAAAAGAATTGATAAAAAAATTAAAGAGCAAGAGGCCGAAAATGATTCAAAGGATATTAAATAAATAATTTTAGAATCAAAAAATATATTTTAAAAATGTCAGAAATGGCATTTTTTTATATTATAATTTAATAGATAAATGCACAGGAGTATTTTATGAGAACAATAATTAAACAAAACAGCAAGGGCAAACGCAAGTAGTTTTAGACTATGTTTTTTAATTAATTTTCAATTAATACTTATCTTTAAATTTTTTTAATAGACAAATAAAATAATAAATAATAACCACTAGCACATAATAAATAGCAATAAATTATATTAACTATAGAATGAGAGAACTTAAAATGAATAATAATGAGCTAAAAATTAATAAAAAAAGGAAATTTAAAATTCCTACTTCTTTTACAATACTTTTCTTTGTATTAGTAATCATAATGGTAGTGTCGTGAATTTTACACTATGCAGGTGTAAAAGCTGAAGATGAAAAAATTAAAGCTATTGGTATCATCGATTTATTTGTTTCTATTTTTCAAGGGTTTAATGATAAAGTTGAAATCATTGTTTTTGTTATGGCAATTGGTGCTTTTATTTATATTGTTATGAAGTCTAAATCATTAGATGCTTTAACTCAAAAAATTGCATGAAAATTTAAAGATAAAACAATATGAGCTATTCCTATTATTGTAGTATTTTTAAGTTTTTGTGGGTCAGCATATGGTATGGCTGAAGAGGCTCTAGGGTTTCATATGATAGTTATTCCACTTATGCTTGTCGCAGGTTTTGATGTTTTTACAGCCACAATCACTGTGCTTCTTGGTGGTGGAATTGGTCCAATGCTAGCAACATTTGATCCTTTCTTAATTTTTACAGCCTCAGCAGCTGCTAACTCAAGTCAAGAAGGAATTTCTAATCCAACTGATGGACTAGCATTCAGAATTATTGCTTGGTTCTTAGTTACAGGTTTTACATCAGCATATATTATGTTTTATGCAAGAAAAGTTAAAAAAAATCCACATTTATCATATACTTTTTCTACATTAGAAGAGGATAAAAAATATTTTTTAAAAGAACAAGTTAATGAAGTACCATTGACAAAGAAAAGAATAACAGTATGTATAATCTTCTTGCTTATGTTCCTTTTAATGATTGCTTATTTATTTCCTTGAGATACATTAATTGGTAAAAATATTTTTGAGGGTGCAGGTATTTGAGTACAAGAATATATGCCATTCTTTACGTCATTAGTTCCTGGATTTGGACATGGAGATATGTACGTTGTAGCTGGTTTTTTCCTTATAGGTTCATTAATAGTTTCTATTTTAAACTGAGAAGGTGAAGAAACTTTTGTAGAGGACTTATTAACAGGTTCTAAAGATATGATAGGAGTAGCATTTATTATTTCAATAGCTGGAGCTATTACTTATTTATTGAGTGAAACTGGAATTAAGTCTTTAATGTTAAGTTCAATTAATGGGTCAAATAGCAATGCAATGAATCCTTTTGCATTTATAATAATTACTTTCCTATTGTTTATTCCATTATCATTTGCTTTACCTTCAACTTCAGGATTTTCAACTGCCATTTTTCCAGTGTGAGGACCACTAGCAAATTCAGTTACTATTGGTTCTTCTTCAATAACAATGGTTTCTGGAAGTATTACAGCATTTGCATTTGCAAATGGAATGGCAAATATGGTATCCCCAGCATCAGGAATTGTTGTTGGTGCAGCACAAATTGGTAGAACAAGTTATGGTACAATAATGAAAGGTACGTGAAAGTTCCATTTATCATTATTAGGAATTAATATTGCATTACTATTAATAGGAACTGGACTGAATTATACAGGTTCTCATATTTTTTAAGATGAACCACAAAAAAACCTAGAAAGGGTTTTTTATTTTTGAGGTATTTATGAAAAAAAAGAAATTTATAAGTGATAAAGCATTCTCTAAAAAGAAATTTATAGACTCTTTTAAAATGATTGGAGAGTGTATTAAACAAAATCCTACTACTTTTGTAGGCTATATTATTTTTACAATTATTGATGCAATTTTTTACTCTTCAATGACTATTGTAGTTAGTGAAATGACAAAAAATATTATTAATGAGGGACAACAAGCTGATAGTTTTTTATGATTTTCAATGACTTGAGTTAGTTGAGCATATGTTGGATTAGCACTATTAGTACTAATTATAATTTTTGACTATTTGACAAATATTTACTCGGCTTACTTTTCAAAAAAAGTTGAAATTTATTTACGAGTTAAAGCCTTAAAAAAACTTGTTGAGGTTGATATTAGTTACTATTCAAAAAACCAATTAGGACTAATAATGTCGAGAGTAATTAATGACAGTCAAGGAGCAGGAGATTCATTTAATGATTTTTTATTAAATTTATTGTTCACAACTGTTAGTTTTATAGCAATGATGATATTTATGTTTATTTTAGATGTTAATCTTGCTTTAATTGTTTTAATGATATTTATTGTTTTAGTAATAATAATTTGAGTTTTATTTATTTATTATAGAAGAGCCATTATTGAGTCAGTTGATGTTAAACAATCAATTGACGCAGATATTACAGATCGATTAATTAATATTAGAGCTATAAAAGCAAATGCAGCAGAAGATAGAGAAACTAAACGAAATATGAAGTTACATGATAAATATGATAAAAAATTAAGTAAAGTAATTTGACTTCAATCTTTATTATCTTTTTTTTCTTATACTTTTGCATGGTCATTACCGATTATTACAATTATTTCAGCTATCGGTCTTTATAAGAATTCCATGGATCCATCAGAACTATCACACTTACTTGTAGCATTTACGTCAGCTACAAATAACATTCTTTATTCATTATTAACATTACCAATGTGAATGAGAGGACTTACAAAATTATCTAATTGTATAATGAGATTAAACTATATTTATGATACAAATTCGTTATTAAACTTTGCAGATCAACCTGAGGAAATAGGAGATATTGAAAAAATAACTTTTGATAAAGTTACATTTAATTATCCTGAATCTCCAAAAAAGAAAATATTAGCTGAAATAAATTTAACTTTTGAAAAAAATAAAAACTATGCATTTGTAGGAGAAACTGGAGTTGGAAAATCAACAATTGCTAAATTATTGTTGAGATTTTATGATGTAACAACAGGTCAAATCTTAATTAATGGTAAGAATATTAAGTTATTAGAACCAAGTAATTATTTAAATAAAGTGGGTTATGTAGAACAAGAACCACAAATTCTTTATGGAACTGTTATGGAAAATCTTAAATATCCTTTTTTTGATAAAACAGATCAACAAGCAATTGAAGCAGCTAAAAAGGCAAAAATCCATAATTATATAAAAAAACTCCCAATGGGTTATGATACAATTTTAGGAGAACGAGGTTTTATGTTAAGCGGAGGGCAAAAACAACGTTTAGTAATTGCAAGGATCTTTTTAAAGGACCCTCAATTACTTATTCTTGATGAAGCAACTAGTGCATTGGATAATGTTGTAGAAAAAGAAATTCAATTAGAATTAGATAAATTAATGGTTGGTAGAACAACAGTTGTTATTGCACATAGATTAAGTACAATAAAAAATGTTAATGAAATTATTGTTCTTGATAAAAATGGTGTTTCACAAAGAGGAACATTTAACGAACTTAAAGAAAAAGAAGGTCGTTTTAAAAAATTATATACATTAGGTCTTATGAAATAGGAGAGCAAAAATGAGTGAAATTAATTGAGAAAATATATCAATGGAAATGATTTCTTGTATTGGAACTTCAAAATCGAATGCAATAAAGGCAATTCGTTCAGCAAAGGTAAAGGAATTTAATATTGCAAATAAATTAATCCAAGAAGCTGAGTTGGAAATGACAAAAGCTCATAATCTTCATTTTGATATTGTCTCAAGAGAAGCAAATGGAGAAAAGCTTGATTTAAAATTAATATTTATTCATGCTGAAGATCAAATGATAACTACTCAAGCAATTATTGATCTTGGAAAAGAAATGATTGAAATGTATAAAATTATAAATAAATAAAATTTTGGGAGGGCATAATATGCCAAAAGCATTTACAATAGATTTAGGAGCCACAACTGCTAAATGTGCTTTTTTTGATAATATGAAAATTAGTCATACTTTTATTTTTAATACTATAAATAAAGATAAAATACTTGAAAATATTGCAAAAGAAGCTTTTAAAATAGCAAAAGAAAATGAAATTAATATGAGTGAACTTGATTTCATTGGAATAGCAGTTTGTGGAATTGTTGATAATAAAACTGGAACAGTGATTTATTCAACAAATTTAGGCTGAAAAAACTATCCAGCTAAAAAGAATTTAATAAAGTTATTTAATAATAAAAATGTATTTGTCTTAAATGACGCAAAATCTGCAGCTTATGGGGAATGAGCAATTTCTTTAAAAGGAAAACCAGACTCAATGGCATTGTTTACATTGGGAACTGGCGTTGGTGGCGGAGCCATTTTTGATAGAAAGTTAGTTTTTGGAGATAACACTGGACTGCCAAGTGAACCAGGACATGGTGGTGGTTTTCAATCAGAGTGTCAATGTAGTTGTGGTTTAATTGGTTGTATAGAACCAGTATCTTCAGCGACAGGTATTGAAAAAAAATTAAAACAGGTTGGTTCAAAATCTAAGGGTCCATTAGGTAAAATATTTAATCAGTTAAATGGAGATATTCATATTATTGATGTAGCAGATTTAGTTAAAATTAAAGACCCGGAAGTTATAAAGGTATTTGAAGATAGTTTAGAACCATTAGCTAAATGTATATCAGTATTAATTCATTTTTTTGATTTATCAATGATTGTTATTGGTGGAGGTCCTTCCAATTTAGGCGAGCCATTAATTAAAATTATTAAACAAAAATTAAAAAAATACGTTTTACCAGATTTTTACTCAAGAATAACTATTAGAACAGCGCAATTAGGAAATATGGTTGGAGCTTGAGGAGTTTACAAATATGGTATAGATAATTTAATAACAATAAAATAAATTTATTTTATTAGTAAAAGACAAGACTTATTTAATAGGTTTTGTCTTTTTATTTTATAACTGTAACTAAGTAATTAAATAAGTGCTTAAATTTAAAGTGAATATACTTTGTCAAGTATACAAAATGTTTTTTTATAAAGTAATTGCATTTAATGCAATTACTTTTATTTTGTTTCAATTATTAAAGTATTCATAAGATGGAGGGTTAGAAGTTTTAACTCGTATTCTTTCATAATTATAGAAGTGAATATATTTACTAATAGAGCTTTCCAATTTTTCAAAAGAGTTTACTTTTAACTCTTTTTTTCATTCCTCTTTTAATGAAGAAAAAAATGTTTCACACATTGCATTATCTATTGAATTTCCAGGTCTTGATAAAGAAATAATTATATTATTCTTTTTTGAATAGTTTTTTGCAAAAAATGATGTATATTGAGAACCATTATCAGAGTGAATTATAAGCGATTTACTTATGTCATTTCTATATTTTGTTGAATTAATAAGAGTATCTCTATAAATTTTTATATCATTTATTTTAGACAATTTATAACCAACTATAAATCCTGTCTTAACATCCTTTAAAATACTAAGATAAGCAAATTTATTATTTAATGGTAAATAAGTAATGTCAGTCACTCAGCATTCATTCTTCTCATAAATTTCTCATTTTCTATTAACAATATTGGGTCCATGAGTAATACTTTTCTTTTCCTTAGGTTTTCTAATCATCTTTTTAACTCTAATTACTGAATACATCTTATATATTCTCATTATTCTTGCTACTTTATTTTGACTAATCTTTATTCCCTTATTTTTTAAACATATTGTTATTCTTGGACTACCATAAATACCTTTATATTTAAAAAAGTGAAACTTTATTTCTTTTGCAATATTAATGTCTATTTTTATAATATAATCCTTTTTACCATTGCTAACTCACCTATAGTAACTTGATCTAGTAATTTTTAAAAGCTTACATAAATCCGAAATACGATATTTGTATTTAAATTCTTCTATGATTTTATAAATATAATTTATTTTTTCTTTTGATTTTCCATCATTTCATTGAACTTTTTTATAACTTCATTTTCCATTTCTAATCATTTAATTTTCTTTTTAAGAATTGCTAGTTCCTTATCTTTTGGGTCTAAAGAATTTGGTCTAACACTAGAATGCTTGTTGTGCTTTCCTGTTTTTGAAATTAAACATTCAGCTCCATATATTTTATAATTTATGCAAAGGTTTCTTGCTGTTGAATAAGATACACCATATTCAATTGAAAGCTCTCTAAAAGTTCTATTTTCATTATAGTGTCTATTTACTAACTCTTGCTTTTGTTTGATACTTAAAATATTTGATTTATTACCTGTAACATTTGACATATAAAAAATTCTCCTTGTATACATTCTATGTTTTTTTTAACATTATGTATACTTAGAGAATTATATTCACTTAAATTTAAAGTACTTATTTTTTATACTTATATTATTAATTATTCTATATTTTAGTTATTTTTTTATTAGAAGTATAAAATAAGAAAAAGGTTTATTATTTATAAAAACTAAATCTTGAATTTATTTATTTGTATTTAATGCCTTAAATATTATAAAATATATATAGAAAGAGTTGATTATATGAAAAAACTAATATCTGTAATTGGTGCTTTAGGATTAAGTACTTCTTCGATTTTACTAACTACTCAAGTTGTTTCATGTAATGCAACTTGAGCGTTAGAATTTAAAGCAATTCTAAAAAAAGATGCACAATCAATTGCTGAGAACAAATATTTCAATATTACAAGTAAAATTGATTTATCAAATAAGGTACGTAGAAACTTATTCTCATTGGATATTAATAGTGAAATTAAAAGAAATAATGCTCTGTTAAAGGAAATAACTAATGAGTCATTACAACTATTTTCAATAGCCAAAAACTATTTTGATTCAATGGTAGTAATTGATGAGGAAAGTGATAACAATAATGATTATTATTACTATGTGCTTCAAGATAAGGAAATTTATGGTAATTCTTCTAAAATAATGAATTATGAATCAGAAAAGAATTTTTTGGATTTTTTTGGAGATGAGATAATAAAGCCTGAATTTCAATCAAATGCAGCTAGATTTGCAGTTCTAAAAAATAACTTAAAATTTACACAAGCCTATTATGAAGTAATAACAAAAGATATTTATAATAATTATCAACAAACATCTCAAAATAAGGCTTATATTGAGAGTATTCAAGAAATGAATAAATACGTTGAAAATGGTTTTTTTGTACCAATGCTAAAGTTTATAGTAATGGAAAAAGTAATTAGTAGTGGAAACTCTTTAACAAAACTTAAATTTGATAAGAGTATTATTGAATATCTTAATGTTGGTCAAAAAGGAGAAGATTCATTAAAAAATTATACTGGTTATTGATATGATTCAAAAAATAAAGATACTAGCGGGATCTTAACTTATAATTGAAGTTGCGAACATACTTCAAAAAGCAATAGTGAATTAAATTATATAGCAATGAAAGAAGAAGAAAAAATTGCTTATTTAAATAGTTGAAGAGCATGTGAAGATTATAAAGGAAAACCTCCAGAGCAATTAAACAATGAAGAGGCATTAGAAATTGATGATAATTTAATTGAAGTAATGTCTTTGGGTATAAAAAAAGAAGATGGAAAAATTAATGATGCAATAGTCGAAAAAGATTTTGGTCTTGAAGAAAAAATAATAATTGTTCCTAGAGTTCATTTTAATGGGTTAGAAGGAAGTTTAAATAGTGAAGAAGTTCAAAAATTCTTTAAATATGGTTTCCAAGAAACAGATGATGGGGGTAACTTTTAATTATGCAAAAGTATGAAAATTATCCTGAAATTTTTGAAGCAACAAAAATTATTAAAGAAAACAAAATAAAGTTAAAAAATAATAGAAAAGAATTATTTGAATTATCTAATGAACTTCATCAAAAGAAAAGAAAGTTAAAGTTGGTATCTTCAACTTTTAATAAAATTAAAAAAGAAAAACAAAAGGATTTAAAAGCAAGTTTTGATTTATCACTTTCAATTGCAAAATATCAAAAGACTGATATAAATAAACTCTATGAAGATTATGAAAAGAACATTCAAAATTTGGATTCAGAATATGAAGAGAAAAAAATAAATAGGCTTGAAAAAAATAAATTGGATATTGAGCAAACTAAAAGTAAAATTTCTTTTATAAAGTCTCAAAAAACCTCTATGAATTCCAAAAATAAGGAACTTAAAATAAAAATTAAAAAAGAATGAAATGATAAAAAGACTTTAATTAAAGAGGAGCACTTAAAATTAAAGGAACAACTCAAAGAAATTAAATTAGATGTTACAACTAAAATATTGAATTATAGAAAAAACTATAAAATTGAATCTGAAAATCTAATGGAAAAATGAAAAAAGGATAATCAAAGTCTTGCTGATATTGATGATATCTTAAAAAAACAAAGAAAAGCCAGAAGAATTAAACCTTTTCAAAATGAATTAGATGAAACAATTTATGATCTTTCATTAAAAATTAATGAAAATAAAATTTTTTATGAAAATAAAATAAAAGAAGAAAAATTCAGAATAAAACATCAAAAACTTTTAATTAGATACAATGCTGGTAAAGCAGATCCTTTAAATATAAAAATAACTGTAGATAAAGTAACTAATGCTTCTGGAAAACTTTCGAATTGAAAATTTATGGTTGCATTAAAAAATGGATTTTTTTCATTAATGCCATTAGTAATAGTTGGTGCTGTTTTTATTTTAATTAATAATATAATTTTAGGAGCAGCCAATGGTGGATTTTTTAACTTCTTTTATTTAACTGCTGACGAATTAGCTATTTTAGATAAATTTAAAACAATTGGTTCCTATATTTGGAATGGAACTTATGCATTCTTTGGATTTTTACTAGCAGGGGCAATTGCATACCATTTAGCACCTTATTATAAGGTTAATCAATGATCTGCGGCTGTTGTTGCATTTGTAGCATTTCTTATTATGAGTCCGTCATTTTGAACAAATATAGGAGTTTTTGGAACTTCAGGAATGTTTACTGCCATGATTATAAGTATTACTTCTACTGTTTTATTTGGTAGACTTTCACAAAATGAAAAATTTAAAATTAGAATGCCTGAATCAGTTCCTGATGGAGTTTCTAAATCATTTAATATTTTAATTCCTTATACAATCTCAGCAGTGTTTTTTGGAATTATTGCATTTTCAATTACTTGAATTGGTCAAAGCGTAGGAGAGATTTCTATTGGAACTGAAAAAGTTACATTCATTGATTTAAATGGTTTAATAACTGTAGCAATTCAAAAACCTATGGTTAATGCAGTTTCCGGATTTGGTGGAATGATAGCAATAGTTCTTTTATGACAAATATTGTGATTTATGGGAATTCACGCTAGTGGAGTACTTTCACCAATATTAGAACCAATTCAACTAGACGGACTTACTCAAAATCAACAATCGTTAGCTGAAGGATTAAATCCAGAATATGTTTTTACAAATCCATTTATGAATAACTTCATATTTATGGGAGGTACTGGAGGAACTATTGGTTTAATTCTTGTCATATTAATGTTTTCCAAACGGGGCGATTATAGATCTATGGCAAAAGTAACTTTAATTCCAGCTTTATTTTGTATTAATGAGCCATTGCTATTTGGGTTGCCTTTAGTCTTAAATCCAATATTATTTGTACCATTTATTGTTGGACCACTATTAGCAGGATCATTTGCTTATTTTGCAACAGTAGCAGGAATTATGCCACATTCAAGTGTTATGGTTCCATGAACAACACCACCAATACTTGGTGGAATCTTAACAACAAAAAGTATTATGGGTGGCTTTGTTGCTGGGATAAATCTAGTTATATTAATGGGATGTTATGCGCCTTTTATTTTAATGGCAAATAAAATAGAACAACGTGAACTATTAAGCAAGTTTACAAAAAAACCAAAATTAGACGAATTAAATATATTAGAAAATAATAATAGAATAAATAATTTAAATTCATAAAGTTAAATTATCTTGGGAGGAAATCAAATATGAATAAAAAAATACTATTAGCTTGTAATGCAGGAATGAGCACATCAATTTTAGTTAAAAATATGCAAAACTATGCATTTGAAGAAGATATAAATGTTGAAATCAAAGCTGTTTCGATAAATGAAGCTAAACTTAATGGAAAAAACTGAGATATAGTTCTATTAGGTCCTCAAGTTGGTTATGAACTTGACGAAATGAAATCATATCTTAATATGCCTGTTTTTGTTATAGAAAAAGAAGATTATGGTAAAGCAAATGGAGAAAAAGTTTTAAAATTTGCTTTAAAAAACTGTAAATAAAAATCACTTCAAAAAGTGATTTTTTTATTGATAAGATTATACTAGTGAGGTAATTTATGAAAAGAAAATTAGGAATATCAATTTATCCAGAGCAATCAACTTTTGAAAAGGATAAGCAATATTTAGATTTAGCAAAAAAATTAAACTATGAAGTAGTCTTTACAAGTATTTTACATTTTGTAGGATCACAAAATGATAAGAAAAAAGCCGAAATGGTTTTAAAATCTTTAAAATATGCAAAGGAAATTGGATTTTATACTATATTAGATGTTGAGTATCAATCAATGGAGCTAATTGGAATTAATGTTAATGATATATCAAAATGTAAAGAATATGGAATTGATTGTTTAAGATTAGATTCACCAAGCTTACCATTTGAAATTGCAAATATTACTCATAACAAGGGAGCAATTGATATACAGTTAAATATGTCAAATAATGATAGTTTAATTGATAATGTAATAGATTTTAAACCAATAAAAAATAGATTAAGTGGATGCCATAATTTTTATCCCTTAGAATATACTGGTTTGCCTTTTGACTATTTTAGTGAAGCAAATAAAAGATATTTAAAATATAATTTATCTACTGCAGCTTTTGTAGGAAGCCATCATGGAAATATGACCTCTGCTGTAGGTTGAAAAGAATTACCTACTTTAGAAGAACAAAGAAATCTAAGTATTTCTGAACAAGCAAAAATTTTATTTTATACAAACGAAATTGATACAGTTATAATTGGGAATGCATATGCAACAAAATCTGAGTTGGAAGAACTTGCAAATATTGATAAATATGAAATAACTTTGAATTTAAAAACGATTTATAAAATTAGTAAAATAGAGCAAAATATATTAGAATTTAATCATTTTAGAAGAGGAGATATTACAGAATATTTTATAAGATCAACTTTCTCAAGAGTTGAATTTAAAAATGATTCAATTCCTTCACAAAATACTAAAAAAATTTATAATAAGGGAGATGTAGTAATAATAAATAATAATGACATTAAATATAAGGGAGAGTGTCATATAATTTTAAAAGATAAATTTGAAGATAAACATCAAAAGTATAATTGAATTGGTACAATAAAAAAAAGTGAGTATAGACTACTTAACTTTATTGGTCCATGAAGCCATTTTAGATTTAGAATAGAGGATTAAAAAAATGCTATTAGGTTCATTAAGTACAGGAACATTTTGAACATTGTTTAGTTTTGGTATTTTAGGATTGTTACTTGGAATTTTTTCAACTATCTTTTTTATTAGATTTAAAGGTAATAAAAAAGATGAAAAGGATTCTTTTAAAGTTATTACTACTAAATTTAAAATATTTAGATTCTGACAATATTATGGTATTTTTACTTTAGCAGTAGTGGGTTATTTGATGGCATTAATTTTCTTAGCTATTTGTTTAGGGGAATTAATTTAGTTTAAAAAATTTTTCTAAAAATGTAACTTTTTATAGAAAATTGTTGCATTTTTTTTTTTTTTTGTACTATGAATTTATAAGTAGAAAAGGAAATGAAAAATGAATAATAAAAGTTTACATTTAACTAATGAAAAAAAGTTAAAGACTAAAAAAGTTAAAGATTCAAATAATTCAAGTAGTGGATGAAGTAAATTTTTAACTATGCTTCAAGAATTGGGAAAAGTACTACAATTTCCAATTGCAGTTTTACCATTTGCAGCTATTTTAAATCGTTTTGGAGCTTTAGGTATTACATACAGTACTAATGTTGATGGTGAAATAACTAATCAAATAGGTTATTGAATTTCGTTGATTATTCAAAAGCCAGGTTCAATTCCATTTGATAATCTTGCATTATTATTTGCTATTGGATGTGCTTTTGGATTAGCCAAAGATCATCGGGGTGAGGTTGCTCTTGTAGCCGTAATATTTTATTTATCTATTGCAGCATTAACTGGCGAGGGAACTCTTCCTGAAATGCTTTATGGAAAATTAATGACATTTACTACTAAAGATGGAGATAGTTTTTCAAAATTACTTTATGTACAGCAAATTAAAGAGGGAGATGTAATTGGAGGAGTTTATGTTTTAAGTACTGGAGTGCTTGGTGGAATAGTATCTGGTTGTTTATCAGCATTTTTATATAATAGATTTAAAGATATAAAACTTCCAACTGCTTTATCATTCTTTGGAGGTCGTAGATTTGTACCAATGATAGCACTTGTAGTTACAATTCCAACAGCATTAGCTTTTGCAATTATTTGACCTTGAATACAATTAGGTTTAATTAGTTTTGGTACAGCAGTTGCTAATCCAGAAAACCCAGCTGTGGCAATACCAGGAACAACAGCTTACTCAATTTTAAATAGACTATTGTTACCATTTGGTTTACATCAAATTATGAATACATTCTTTTGATTCCAAATGCCAGTTAGTGGAAATATAGTTCAACCAGGTTTTGGTTCAATTCCTTCAGTTGGAAATGAATGAGTAACTGAAATGGGAGATATTAATGCATTTGCAAAAGGTATTAGTAACTCAGGATTATTTCAAGCAGGATTTTTCCCAATAATGATGGGTGGTCTTCCAATGGCAGCTGTTGCAATGATAATGACAGCTGATAAAAATAATAGAAAAGAAATTGCAGGATTCCTTGGAGGAGTTGCTGGGGTTTCATTCTTATCAGGAATTACAGAACCATTAGAATTCTCATTTGTATTTATTGCACCTGTTTTACTTGGAATTCATGCAGGACTTACAGGAATATTTATGGCAATAACTACAGCTATGAAAATACAAATTGGATTTGGATTTAGTGCCGGATTTATTGATTATGCAGCTTCATTACCACAATCATGAGCATTGTCAAATAATCAAGGTACTATAATATCTAACCCATTATGAATCTTAGTTCTTACAGCAGCAGCTGGAGCTACTTATTACTTTGTGTTCTACTTTGTAATTAAATGAATGAATCTTTCTACACCAGGTAGAAATGTTGAGGCAATATCTGCTAAAGGTAATTTAAATACTTCAAGTAAAGCTTCAACTTCAAAAGAGGTTTCACAAAAGGGAGATAAATATGAAAATATGGCTTCAAAAATTGTTGAAGCCATTGGAAAAGATAATTTTGTAAGTATTGATAATTGTGCAACTAGATTAAGATTAATTTTAAAAGATAATAGTAAAATTGATGATGCCTTAATAAAATCTGCAGGAACTTATGGAATCAAGCGATTGGGAAATGAAAGTTTACAAATTGTTATTGGTCCAGATGTAGAACATGCAGCAAATGCATTGAAAAAAATAGTTGAAATTAAAGAAACAAAAGAAGTTAAAAAATAGTAAAAAAAGAAATGGTTACATTTCTTTTTTTGGAGGAAAATATGGCTTTTAATTTTGAACAAGATACTGATTGAATATTTACTTTTTGCAAAAGTTGTTGAGATTTTAAAAAATTTGTTTTTAAAAATCCAATTAATTTTGAAACAAAGTCTTCTTATAATGGAATTTGTGTGAGTTGTAAAAAAGAACAAAGAATAAATTTAAAGGAGGCAAGAGATTATTATGAACATCTTAATGATCATAATAATTAATAGAAATTATGGATAAATTTCCTTGATGAGCTATTTTGATTATTGTTTTATTTCTTATATTACTTTATTTTATTATTCCTTGAAACAAAATAACTAAAAAAGTAAAAGAGAAGGAAGACATAGTAAATAATCCAAAAGAGTTTATAGATTCTGAAGTTGATAAGAAGATAACAGAAGCAAAAGAGAATAGAAGTAATAGACCAATGCTTGGGATTTATAATTGATTTGGTAAAAAGGAAGCTTTGAGATTAAGAACAATTGTTTATGTTCAACCAGAAGAAGATAGTTGTGAGTTATGTATTCCTTTTGAAAATACTATTTTATCTTTAGAACAATATGATAATAAATATATTACAATGAGTGAAGCAATTTCAAAGGGATATCATCATATAGGTTGTAAACATATTGATATTGATTATTTTCCTGGTTCAACAAAAATTCCAGATAAAAATATTACAAAAGAAGAGCAAAAACTGAAGCATAATAAAATTTTAGGATTATATAAATTGGAAAATGGGATTAGAAATTTAAAGTATGAATATGATAATGTAAAAGCAACTGATGTCTTAAAAAATAAAATTGAAGTTACTTCAGAGGAGATTGAAATTTATTGTAAAAAGAATAAGCTTATAAGGAATATTGAAAGAGAAAATCCTAATATAGCTGATATAGATAAATTTAGATAAAAAAATTCAACTAACCTAATTTAGTTGAATTTTTTATTTAACTAATATATTGTCTATATCTATTTGATTAATTGAATTAACATCTTTTGAATCAATTACAATTTCACCATTTTTAAAACAAATGATTCTATTGCAAATTTGTTTTATTTTTTCTAAGTCATGATCAATAATAAAGAGATTTTTGTAATTATTTTTTATTTCTTTTATATCATTTAATAATTTATTTTTTCAAGCACTATCAAGAAAATTAAATGTTTCATCTAAAATTAAAATATCTGTTTTAAATAACTGAATAAGCATAAATTTAAAACGTTGCTGTTGTCCTGGAGATAGTTTAATAAAATAGGCTTCTTTAAATGGTAGTAAATCATAATTATCAAAAAATTTATTTATATCAATATTTTTCTTATTTAGGTTATTAAACATAATAACTAAATCTACTAATTTAACAAGTCCAAAATCACTTATTTGTTGTAATATACAATAACTATAATTTTGATCAACTTTAACATTTTTACTACTTTTAAAATTATTTGACAATAGTCTTAGAAATGTAGTTTTACCTGAACCATTTGCACCCATAACTCCAATAATTTCATTTTCACTTATTTCTAAATCATTAATATTAATTTGAAAAAAGTCTGATATTTTTTTATTCATATTGATTTTCATAAAAACCTCCTATTTTCTAAAAGTAAATATTAGTGCTCCAGACACTATTAATGAATAATTAACTAATATATCTAATCAAATATATTCATTTAAACTATTAATCATTGATATGTTAATAAGTGGAATTAAGTTAACTATTATTTTTATTATTTTATTATTTACACTAAAACTAAGTAATGGCAAAAAATAGTCTATTCATGTGAAATACAATAGTATCACTGCAAAAAAAATTAATGATAATTCTTTTTTATCAGGAGAGATTTTAAAAATTAATATTAATATAACAAAAATAGTTATAATTAATGAAAATTGTTTAAAAAAATTATTTATAAAAAAGTTAATAACTCCATAGTCATTTAAATAATTTCTATAAAAAATTATAGATCAGAGAAAATAAATTATTAAGTTAGTTATTGAAATAATAAAACCAGTTAATATATAAGCGAGAATTATTTTTTTAGATTTAATTTTTGAACTTACTAAATGATTTCAGATTCCGCTTTGATAATCTTTATAAAGATATCAATTAAAGAACATAAAAAATAGAATAAAACTTATATTTATAAATTGACCTCTAATATTTATAAATTCCATTTTCTCTTCAAAACTTATTTCAGAAATAATAAGAGTTGCTATATCAAGAATCAAAAAATAAAAATAAAAAATAAATAAAAACCCAAGTATTAAATATCACTTACTTTTCATTCTTTTAAAATTAAATTTTATTATATCCAACATAAAATCACATCCTAATAAAATTATATTCCTAAAAAAATTTTAAAGTTTGAAATATTGTTTAAAACTTTACTTTTAAAGATAAGATTAACTAGGAAATAAAATTTCCCAAATAGATTTATACATAGAGGAATATTAGTATGGAAGAATTAAAATTTTTAGCAATCTTAAAATCAATGGCCAATAAAAGTATTGAAGATATTAACTCATATATTGCAAATTTCATACTAAACAATCTCAAAATTATTAATGACTATAGTCTTGAAAAATTGGCTTTAGAGACAAATACCTCTAAACCATCCATTATTCGATTTTGTAATAAGACTGGTTTATCAGGTTATAGTGAATTAAAGTTTCAAATTAAAAACTTAGTAAAAAATAATTTGAAACTAAATAATCAGTTTAATTTCAAAAAGCAATTAATAGATAATAATGATAAATATCTAAATTATTTAGAAATTAAAAACAAGTCTTCTGATATTGTTTTAAAAAGATATCTTTCAAATGAAGATAAAATAAAAGAACTCTTAGATAAAATATCTAAAGCAAATTCAATTTATATGTTTGGAATGAATTTAGCTTATAATATATCAAGGAATTTTGTTCAAAGAATTAGATGGTTAAATAAAACTATAATACAAGAAAGAGATTTAAATTCTATAGAGTCCTACGTTCAACAGATTAATAAAAATGATGTTGTATTTATTTTGAGTTTATCTGGAAATAGTAAATATCTAATTGAATTTGCATCAAAGTTAAAAGACAAGACATATATTTTTGGAATTCTTGGCGATAATGGAGAAATAAAAAAGTATTGTGATAATGTAATTGAAATACCACAACTTGAAGATAAAATTTGAGACTCATTTTCAATAAGGGGTCAATGTTTAATCCAAATTTTGGACTATATTTATATGGATTTAACAAATCATTTACTTAAGAAGGTACAAGGTGATTAACTAAGGTACAACATTAACTAGAACTCTTAATTATTTTTTTGCTTTAAGTAATATTAAAGTGAAAGGAATAATAAGTATGAAAAGGTTAGGGTTTAAAAATCAAAAAAATATGGAAAAAATTAATACTAAAAAATCAAGAAATGGTTTATTAAATAAATTTCAAAAGTTAGGAAGAACATTTATGCTTCCAATTGCAATGTTGGCTTTTTGTGGAATTTTATTAGGAATTGGTGCTTCGCTTACTTCTAATGCAACTATTATACAAATACCTTGATTAAAAACTAGAGGTCTATATGATTTTTTTGTTTTATTAAAAACAATTGGAGCAATTGGATTTACTTTTTTGCCATTTATGTTTGCTATGGCTATTCCAATAGGTTTAGCTTCTGATAATCAAGGATCAGCTGCGTTTAGTGGTTTTATTGGTTATGTTACAATGCTTTTTGTTATTAATTTTACTTTAAATGTTTTACCTGAGAATTTGACCTCAGAAGGGACATTTATTGGTAAATCAACACAATCAATTTTGGGTATTAAAACTATGGATATTGGAGTATTAGGAGCTATATTTGTTGGTCTATTAGTATATTGGCTACATGAAAAATTTCAATATATTAGTTTGCCAAATTCAATATCATTTTGAGGTGGGACTAGATTTGTTCCAATAATCTCATTGTTAATATTTTCTGCAATAGCAATTCCTACAACTTTTATATGACCTTGTTTTAATCAATTAATATATTGAATTGGTTTAGGAGTACAAAAGGTAGACTGATTTGGTCCTTTCTTATATAGATTTACAGAAAGTTTAGTAAGACCCACAGGGATGCATCACGTTATAAATACAATCGTTAGATTTTCAGCTGTTGGAGGAACAATTGTTCTTCCAAGTGGAGAAAAAATTACAGGAGCTTTAAATATTTTTTATAAGGAATTAGAATTAGGATTGCCAATTTCTGCATCAGCAACTAGATTTCTATCTCAAGGATATATGCCTACGGTAATGTTTGGTTTACCAATGGCAGCAATTGCCATATATGTTCTTGCAGAAAAGGAACAGAAAAAAATGGTAAAGTCTGTAATAATACCTGGAATTGTTGCAAGTGTTGTAGGGGGAATTACCGAGCCCTTAGAATTTCTATTTCTATTTGTTGCTCCATTGTTATATTTGGTTCATTGTTTTTATATTGGACTAGCATATATGATTGTAGGATTATTACAAGTAAAAATTGGAAATACAGATGGTAATATTATTGATTTTATTGTTTTTGGATTAATGCAAGGGTTAGTAACTAAATGATACTATATTCTACTAGTTGGTCCAATTTGGGGAGCACTCTATTTCTCAACCTTTTATTTTTATATAAAATATAGAGATGTAAAAACTATTGGTAGAGAAGCATTAAGTGAAGAAGAAAAAATTACTTTAATAAGTAATGAAAAAAATGAAAAAATAGATACTTCAAATGAGGTGGCTGCAAAATATATTGAATTGTTAGGGGGAAAAGAAAATATAAAAACTTTAAATAATTGTTATACAAGGTTGCGAATTACTTTAAATAATCCTAAGAATATTTCCCAAGAAGCAGTAAAAGATTTAGGAGCAATAGCAATTAAGTATATCGATGATTATAATATTCAAATAATTATTGGCCCAAAAGTTGAGAAGCTAAAAAATGAAATTGCAAAATTAATAAGAAACTAGGTGAAAATAATGAATAAAGACTTTAATAGAAAAATTGATAGATCAAAAAACAATGAAAGAAAATGATCTATTGAATACTTAGAACAAAATTACAAAATTGATTTTTCAAAAAAATTTTATAATCTTTCAATTGCGGACTTAGACTTTCAAACACCAAAACCCATTGTCAAATCAATAATTTCTAGAGCTAAGAAAAAAACTTATAGTTATACTTACACAAAAAGAGAGTCTCTTGAAGCAATTAAAATTTGATATGAAAAAATGCATAATATAATTTTAGAAATTGACTTAATAAAGTTAGTTCATGGAACAGTAAATGCAATGTTTGAAGTAGTAAAGTGCTTTACTAAGAAAAATGAATCAGTTTTGATTCAATCACCAATATATCAACCATTTGAAAGATCAATTATTAAAACAAAAAGAAATGTAATATATAATAATCTAATTTATAGAAATAATAATTATTATATTGATTTTGAAAATTTTGAAAGTCAAATTGTTAAAAATAAAATAAAACTATTTTTATGATGTAATCCTCATAATCCTGGAGGAAGGGTTTGAGAACAAACAGAAATACTTAAAATTATAGAGATATGTAATAGACATAATGTTCTAATATTTTCTGATGAGGTTCATGGGGATTTGGTTTTAAATCAAAAGCATAATTCTTTATTAAATTATTCGTCTCAATTTAATAATTTTATAGTATGTAATTCGCCAAATAAAACTTTTAATTTGGGAGGTTTAAAGGGGTCGTATATGATTTGTTCTAATAAAAAAATCTTGGAACAAATCTCAAATCAATACGAGTCTGATTCCTTAACCTCTTCAAATATCTTTTTTCAACCAGCCTTGGTAAGCGCATATACAAATTCCTATTCTTATAATTGATTACAAACTCTAAAAAGATATATATATTCGAATTATATTTTTTTAACTCAAGAATTATCTAGTTTTAAGAGTTTAGAAATTATGGAAATGGAAGCTTCCTATCTAGTTTGAATAAAACTGAAATTAAATTTGGATTTAAAGGAACTAAAACAACACTTTATAGAAAATAACTTAATTTTAAGCTATTCAGATGACTTTGCAGATTGTAAAGATATCTGAATTAGATTAAATATAGGTATAAATAAAAGAAATTTAAAAGAGGTAATTAAGAAAATAAAATTAGTATTATTAATTACAAAAGGAGAAAAAAATGAAAATTATTAACACTTTAAAGGCACCCAAAGCAATAGGCCCATATTCACAAGCCATATTAACTGAAGAAAATTTTTTATATATTTCTGGACAATTAGGATTAAATCCTGAGACAATGAATTTAGAAGAAAATATTGAGTTACAAACAAAAAGAGCTTTACAAAATATTGATGAGATATTAAAAGAAGCTAATTTTACTAAAAAAAATATAATTAAAACTACAGTATTAATTGAAAATATTGCAAATTTTGATGTAATTAATCATATTTATGCAGATTATTTTGAAGAACATAAACCAGCCAGAAGTGCCTTTGAGGTCTCAAAACTACCTAAAAATGGGCTAATTGAAATAGAAGTCATTGCTAAAAAATAAGCAGTTTCAGTTAGAATAATATAAATTTCAAAAAAAATTTGAAATTTCAAAAAACTATATTATAATAATTAAGGTTTAAAGAAAGAAGCGCACAGCTCACCGTAATTTGTAAAGAAACGGTATAAAACTTATTTATTATCTATATATAAAATAAATAAATTTTAAGTGTGCTCCTAATCTTTTAACGGCACACTTTTTATTTCGGAGGACAAATGGCAGACAATAAAAAAATAATAACAGATTTTGTAAATAGAGAAATTAGAGCAAAACAAATTTTAATTATTAATGATGATGGGACTAAAAATGGTCCATTAAATAAATTTGAAGCTTTAAAATTAGCAGAAGAAGCAGGTTTAGACCTATTTCAAGTTGGTATGCAAGATAGTAATACAGCTATTGCTAAAATACTTGATTATGGTAAGTTCAAATATGAACAAAAACGTAAACAAAAAGAAAATAAGAAAAATCAAGTTAAAGTTGAAAATAAGGAAATTCGTTTAACTGTAGGAATTGGAGAGCATGATCTAGATACTAAAGCTAGAAAAGCAAGAGAATTTTTATTACAAGGCGATAGAGTTAAAGTATCATTAAAATTTAAGGGTAGAGAGATTACTTTTCAAGAATTTGGTAAAGAAACATTAGATAAATTCTTTACAAAAATTGAAGATATTGCAAAAGTTGAAAAAGAAGCTAAACTAAATACAAGATTCTTAGATATGTATGTAGTGCCAAAAAAAGGTTAATTATAGGAGGAGAGAATTTATGCCAAAAATGAAGACAAAAAGCTCTTTAGCAAAAAGAGTTAAAAAAACTGGTGCAGGTAAATTAAAAAGAGGTAAAGCTTATAGATCTCATTTAGCACAAAATAAATCAACAAAAAGAAAAAGACATTTGAAAAAAGCAACTTTCGTCTCAGCTGGAGATATGAAACGTCTAAAAGGATTATTACAAAATTAGGAGGTAGAACAATATGGCAAGAGTAAAATTTGGTAAAGTAACTAGAGCAAGAAGAAAACGTTGAATTAAAAGAGCAAAAGGTTACTATGGAACAAAAAAAGCAAACTATAAAAAGGCTCATGAACAAGTTGTACGTTCTATGGCTTATGCTTTTGTTGGACGTAAACTTAAAAAACGTGATTTTAGAAAATTATGAATTATTCGTATAAATGCAGCAGTTAGACCATTAGGATTAAGTTATTCAAAATTTATGAATGGTTTAAAATTAGCAGGAATTGATATTAACAGAAAAATGTTATCTGAATTAGCAATTCACGAACCAAAACAATTTGAATCAATCGTAACTTCATCTAAAAAGGCTTTAGAAGCTAAAAAATAATGAAATGAGCAATTTTAGCTCATTTTTTTAATTGTGTTAATATTATAATGATTAAAAGAGGTACCTTATGGCAAAAATATTAGAGAATAATAAAATTGAATTTTCAAAAGAGGATATAATTAGTGCTTGAAATAATTCTCCCAAATTAATTAATAGAGATGAAGATAAATTTAGATTGTGTTTTATATGTAAATTTTTTATGGATAAATCAAAATTTGAAAAGGGAGATTTCTCATGAGTATGTGAATTTATTGATCTTAAAAATTTTAAATTAACATCAGATAATCTAATTGCAATTCATCCACAGTGTAGAGAATTTAGACATAAAGATGATTGTACAAAAATTGTTAAAAAAATAAAAGCAACACAATGAAGTGCTGCTGATTAGATTAGAAACTCTACTTAAGAGTTTTTTTTATTTTCTCTTATAGTTTAAACCAGTTAAATTTTTTACTTTTGTTAATTTTTTACTTGCTAATTTTCTTGCTTTTTCTGCGCCTTGTTCTAATCAAGAATCTACTAAATCAGAGTTAAATAATTCCTTAAATTTTAGTTGAATTTTTTCTAATAAATCAACAACTACATTTGAAACTTCTTCTTTTAATACTCCATAGTCCTTATTATGAAAAAACTTTTCTGCCTCTTCAATTGAAATATTTTTCAAAGCTGAGTAAATTGTTAATAAGTTACTTACACCTGGTTTTTTTTCAATATCATATTTAATAATATTTTCTGAATCAGTTACAGCAGACTTTATTTTCTTTTTAACTTCATTAATATCATCTAATAAAGCAATAAAACTTTTTGGATTAGCAGCAGATTTTGACATTTTTTTTGTAGGATCTTGTAGATCCATTATTTTTGATCCAACTTTTGGAGTGTAATCTCCCGGAATTGTAAACATTTCTCCAAATTTATTATTCATTCTTTCTGCAATATTTCTTGTTAATTCAATATGTTGTTTTTGATCTTTCCCAACTGGTACAAATTCAGCATCATAAAGTAGAATATCTGCTGCCATTAGTGCTGGATATGTTAGTAAACCAGTAGGAATGAATTCAGTTCCATTTTCAGATTTTACTTTAGTTGATTTATCTTTAAATTGAGTCATTCTTTGTAATTCACCAATTGTTGTATTACATGTAAGAATTCAACCTAGTTGAGTGTGTTCTAAAACATCACTTTGTAAGAAAATTGTTGATTTTTTAGGATCCATTCCACAAGCAAAATATAAAGTGACCATTTCCTTTATATTTTTTCTTAAAGTTTCTTTATCAATTGGGGTAGTTATTCCATGAAGATTAGCTACAAATACATACATTTCAAATTCATCTTGTAATGCTACAAAATTTTTCATAGCTCCAATATAGTTTCCTAATGTCATTTTTCCTGTAGTGGTTATACCAGACAACATTCTCTTTTTAGTCATAATTCTTTGCTCCTTGATTTACATTTAATATTATACAATCTTTATATATTTTTCTCCCAAAAATAAGTAAAATTAATAATAGTTTAGAGGTGAAATAATGCTTTCATTTAGTATTATAAAAAATGATTATAAATCAACAGAAGAAGTTGTTTTTCATTTAAAAGAAAAGTTGGAATCAAGAGGATGAGTTTATAATGAAAAGTTACCAAATTATATCTTTATATTTGGAGGAGATGGTACTTTTCTAAAGGCTGTTTCTAAATATAAAGAACAAATAAAAGATGTTAAATTTGTGCCGTTTAAGTCTGGGGGAATTGGTTTCTATACTAATAAAAATAGAGTTGAAAACTTAGACGCTACAATAGATTCAATTGAAAAAAATAATTTTAGTTTAAATAATTTTGAATTATTAGAAATTAAAACAAAATCTCAAAATTTAATTGCTGCAAATGAAGTTAAAATTCTTAATGAAAAAACACCATTATATGTTGAAATTTATATAAATAATGAATTTCTGGAAAAATTTCATGGAACTGGAATTGTTGTTTCTACTTCTAATGGAAGTAGTGGTTATATGAAATCAGCTGGTGGAGCGGTGATTTTGTCAAGAAATAGTCAATTGTATCAACTACAAGAATTAGTTCCTGTAAGTACTAATAAATTTAGAACATTAAATGCACCTCTAATTTTAAATGATCAATATATTTTAAAATTAAAATTTGAAGATAAATCAAATGAGATAATGATAATTGATACTGTTGAATATTCAGTTAATGATTTAGAAATTGAAATAAGACCTTCAAAAATAAATATAAAAGTAGTAACTGATATTAGTAATTCTAAAAATACAAGTAAAATTCAAATTTTAAGAGATATTTTTATTAAAGATAAGGAGATAATTGAATAATGAATAATATTCTATATATTGTTATTGCCATTTTGTTTATTATTTGTTTCATTTCTTTGTTTCTTTATTTTTCAACATTAAGTATGTTAAGAAAGAGAAAAGAAAAATTTGGGATAAACTCAATTGAAAAAGGCTGAACTATTTATGAAAAAATTTTAAATGAAATAGGCACTATTCAAAATATTGATAGTATTAATAATGATAAGATTTTAATTTTATCAAAGCACTTAGTAAATACAAATAATCTAAAGAAACTAAAAATTAAGGCAGAACTTGAAGGAAAAACATTAAGTTTAACTTCAAAAGAATTTTCAATTAAGTTATTTTTAAAAAAATTAGAAGAGGAATTAAAAAATAAGATAAATTAATTATCTTATTTTTCTTTTATACTTATAAATCCCACCATCAAGTGTTTTTGCATTATAACCATTTTCTAATAAAAATCTAGCAACTTCGCCACTTCTATTTCCTGCATTACATACAGTCACAATTGGCTTATTTTCAGGATTCTTTTCTTTTAAAATAGTTTCAAATTTTTTTATAAATTCATCAATATGCACGTTTATTGCTCAATCAAAATGAGGTAAAGTCTTAAATTCCATTTCTGTTCTAACATCTAAAGTGAAATATTTATCGTAATTTAATGAATAATCTTCTACTGAAATATACATATAAATTTCTTCCTCTCTCATTAAGATTTTATTCTTTTATTTAAAAAAACTTTACTTTAACTATAAATAAATTATAATTAAATAGAATTCAATTCTGGTTAACGTTTATTAAAAAATTAAACAAAATAATAAGAAGAAATTAAAAAAAGGAGAAAAAATATGGCAGATATTAAATTTATGGCTCTTGGTGGTCAAGACGAAAGAGGAAAAAATATTTTTGTTATTAGTGTTAATGATAATTTATATATTTTTGATGCTGGAATTAAATTTCCAGAAAGAAGTGTATTAGGAATTGATGTAATAATTCCAAATTTTGACTTTTTGAAAGCAAATTCAAAAAAAATTAAAGGAATTTTTCTTTCAAATCCAAGTTCAAATAATTCAGGAGCAATTAGTTACATTTTAAGAGAAATAGATGTACCAGTTTATTGCAATGAACTTACAACAACAATTTTGAAATATAGAAATTTAAAATACAGAATTAAAAATAGAGAAAATAATTTTAAAATTATTAATGATAAAGATATCATTAATTTTGGTGATGTAAAAATAGAAGCTTTTAGAACAACAGCTGCATTTCCAGAATCATATGGTTATGCAATTCATACGCAAGATGGTGTAATTGTATATGCAGGTGATTATATTATTGATGGAAATGAACAATCATATTTCTCAACAGATATGAATCACTTAAATCAAATTGCTCAAAAGGGTGTTTTGGCATTAATAAGTGATGCAGAATACGCATCAAGAATTGGATATACAGTTCCAAATCATAGAATTGAAAAATTCATTGCAGCGCCAATGAAAGATAAAAAAAGACGTTTAATTTTAGGAATGTTTGAAGAAGATGTTTTTAAATTATTTGAAATAATAAAACAAGCAAAGGCAAATGATAGAAAAATAGCAATTTATGGAAAAACAATTACTAAGGTTGTTGAATCAAAAGTAATACAAGAAAGTTTACAAATCACTGAAAAAGACATTATATCTATTGAAGACTTTATGAAATCTCAAGATGGTATTTTGCTTTTAACTGGAGCAGGAGATCTTCTATATGCAAGACTTGCAAAAATAGCTGCAGGAAATGATGATAAGGTTGAATTTACAGAGAATGATACTATTATATTAGCAACTCCACCAGCAGCTGGGGTAGAAAAAAGACATGCTGAAATTTTAGATGAATTATCAAGAACAAATGCAAAATTAATATCATTAAGTGATAAAAATATTTGATCTATGAGAGCAAGTTATGAAGATATAAAATTGATGACAAGAATAATGAAACCAAAATCATTTATTCCAATTAAGGGTTTATATAAAGATTTTTTAAGTGCTGAAAGAGCAGCAATTGAAGCAGGAGTTGAAAAGAAAAATATTCAACTAATTAATAATGGGCAAATTTTAAAAATTAGTGATGGTGGAAAGCTAGTTATTGGTTCTGATTCAATAAAAACAGCAGATGTAAATGTTGATGGAATTGGTGTTGGCGATATTGGAGCAGTTGTTTTAAATGAAAGAAAGCAGCTTGCAACTGATGGAGCAGTTATAATTGGTGCAAATGTAAATAGTAAAACAAAAGAATTAATATCATTAATAGATATTCAAATGAGAGGTGTTATTTACATTACTGATGAAAATCCTATTTTTAAATTAATGCAAAAACAAATAATTGATATTTTAGAGAAATATAAAAATGAGGCAAAAACAAAACCTGCTAGTTTTGATTTAAATGCAATTAAAAAGGAAATTGTTTCAAGAATTAGAAGTACTTTGAAACAAGAAACTGGAAAGCAACCAATTGTTTTAGTAATAATTAATGAATTAGATGGTTCGTTTTTTGAGCCAAAAATGACTAAATCAAAAAACTCATAGTCTCTATGAGTTTTTGCTAATTGAATGTAAAAAAGGGTTAAAATATATTAAAATCATATGGTAAGGGCAAAATTAAGGTGAAATGATGAATAATAACAAAGGGCTAAATAATCATAATGATAATGATCGCACAAGGGCTTTTTCTATTCAAAAAAAACAAAGAAAAAATGACTCAATTTCTTGAATAGTTGGAGCTTTAGTATTATTTTTTTTAAATTTAATGTCATTGGGAAGAATTACAATAGTAGGTCAATTCTTCGATGATGTAATTTTTAATTTGCCATTTGGATGATTTAAATATTTTTTATACTCTTTATTTTTCTTACTAGACTTTTCAATTTATTTTGGAATAAAATTTAAACCTAAAAAAAGGTTTATAGCTATGATTTTTTTAACTTGGATTTGCTTATGTTGAATTATTAGTGCAATTTTGTTTATTGTTGCTTATCATGTAAAAACACAAGATTTTATAGTAAAAGATATATGGTCAGGAACAATACTAAAAGACTCATTAAATTCTTATTTAACTAATTGAAAAAATAACTCTATTTGAGGTGAGAATAGTGGAACAATTTGAATAGCAGACCCAAGTACATACTTTACAACTTGATCTGGTGGAGGATTAATAGGAACTCTTCTTTCTGGAATATTTGCATATACATCAATATATGTTGGTTTAATTATTGCAATTTTATTTCTTGTTTTGGATATGATTTGAATTTTTACTGGAGATCCTTTCTTTTTCTTAAAACCAAAGCATAAGCGTAGAGGTAAAAGATTAAGAATTCTTTCCCTAAAAAATACTCAAAGTGTAAATTATCCAGCTTCTGAAAAACCTAAAAGAGAAAGTAACGGAAGAGGGATTTTAAATATTTTAAATATTCAAAATGACGAAACTTTTGATGAAAGAATAATTTTGTCTTCATCAAAAGAATCAGATATTACAATCGAGCTTCCAAGTTTTCATAGAAACTATGAAAATAATATTTATGAAGAAGTAAATACTGATTTTTATAATGATGATTTTTCCAATGTAAATTTAGAAAGTTACAATTCAAATCAAAATTATAAAGAGCAATATGCTAATCCAAATCAAAATCAAAATCAAAATCCAAATTTAACTCAAAATCCAAATCAAAATAGAATAGTTGATTATAATTTAGATCAAAAAATTCATGAAGCTAGACAACAAGCTGAAAATTTAGTTAGAGAAGAACATAATTATATTCCAAGAAGAGAAAAAGACTATAGTTATGATTCTCTTCCATATGATACAAAATATGGTCAAGTATCAACTGAAAAAGCAAGAGAAGAATTAGCTAAAGAAACAAATATAACTCCTTTTGGTGCAAATGGAAAGACACTAGAATTAGTACAATCAAGAAATAGAAAAAACTCAATTAAAATTGATGAAGTTCAATCAGGTCAAATTACATTAGATCATTTTATTAGTGAAAGTAAAAAAGAAAAAGAAGAAGAGAAAAAAATGATTGAGGATTATGGTGATTATACTTCACCAATGCAAGAGAATGTTTCAAGAAATATTTTACATTCTTCATCATCATATCAATCAACAAACAAAGTTAATCAAACTATGGAAGTTAACAAAAATAAAGCAGTTGAAAAGGAACAATTTGTAAACAATTCATATCAATTACCATCAATTGATATTTTAAAAGTACATGTTGTGAATTTAAAAGACCAAGAAGAAATTACTAACTCAGCCAAACAAAAGGCGGAAAGTATCAATGAAACATTTAAACAGTTTGGTGTAAAAGCTAGTGTAAAAAATATGAGCATTGGACCTAGTGTAGTTAAATTTGAAGTACAACCTGAGCCAGGAACAAAAGTTAATAGTATTACTTCATTGGAAAATGATTTAAAATTAGCACTGGCAAGTCAAAATGTTAGAATTGAAGCTCCAATTCAAGGAAAAGCTGCCGTGGGTATTGAAATACCAAATGATAAACCAGAAGCAGTTCCAATGAGAGGGGTTATTGAAAATACACCAATTGTAAAAATGGGTAATAAGTTATTATTTGCTATTGGTAAAACAGTTACTGGAGAGTTACTATTTGGTGAGTTAGATAAAATGCCTCATTTACTTGTTGCTGGTTCAACAGGTAGTGGTAAATCAGTTATGATAAATGGAATAATCTCTTCAATCTTAATGAGAGCAAAACCACATGAAGTTAAGTTCTTAATGATTGACCCTAAAAAGGTTGAACTTTCAGTTTACTCTTCAATTCCACATTTACTTGCACCAGTTATTAGTGATATGAATATTGCAAATAGTGCTTTAAAAAAAGTTATTAATGAAATGGAAAGAAGATATGCATTATTTACAACATATGGGGTTAAGAATATAGCAGGATTTAATGCTAAACAGAAAACAGATTCAACTAAGTTACCTTATTATGTAATTATTATTGATGAACTTGCTGATTTAATGATGACATCAAATAAAAAAGATGTAGAAGACTCAATTATGAGACTTACACAATTGTCAAGAGCTGCAGGAATTCACTTAATTGTAGCTACTCAAAGACCATCAACTGATGTTATTACAGGTGTTATTAAATCAAATATACCTGTAAGATTAGCTTTCTCAGTTGCATCATCAATTGACTCAAGAACAATATTAGACTCAAATGGAGCTGAAAAATTAATTGGTAAAGG
The DNA here is from genome assembly GCF_964019925.1 of Spiroplasma endosymbiont of Cantharis nigra. Lineage (NCBI taxonomy): Bacteria > Bacillati > Mycoplasmatota > Mollicutes > Entomoplasmatales > Spiroplasmataceae > Spiroplasma > Spiroplasma endosymbiont of Cantharis nigra. Next base: position 802,841 of record NZ_OZ026470.1, on the reverse strand, counting down.
AGATTTACTTTATACAATTCCTGGAAGCACATCCCTTGTAAGAGCTCAAGGAGCTTACATTAGTGATGATGAAATTGAGAAATTAGTAAAACATTGTTCAAGTCAACAACAACAAATTTTTGACACAGAATTTTTAAAAGCTGAAGCAGAGGAACCAAGTTTTACTGTTAATCTTGGAGCTGGTCAGGATTCAATGTTTGATGAAATTAAAGATTATGTAATTAGAACGCAAAAAGCTTCTACAAGCTTAATTCAAAGAAAATTTAATATTGGTTATAACCGTGCTGCGAGAATTATTGACGAACTTGAAGAAAGCGGTATCATTGGACCTCAAAATGGTTCAAAACCAAGAGATGTTTATATTCAAAATGAAGATGTATATTAAAATCAGCAAATTAGTTTTGCTGATTTTAATTTATTTAACTATATATAATTATATTTGAGGTGAGATTTATGGAAAACATAGTTAAAAATTTACCAGAGAAATCTGGTTGCTATTTGTATAAAAATAAAAAAGATCAAGTAATCTATGTTGGAAAAGCCAAAAATCTTAAAAAGAGAGTTACAAGTTATTTTAATAAGGCTCATAATTTTAAAACAACACAACTTGTTAGAGATATATTTGATATTGAAACTATAGTTACTGACAATGAAAAGGAATCTTTAATTTTAGAGCAAAACCTAATAAAAAAATATCGTCCAAGATATAATATTGTTTTAAATGATGATAAAAAATATCCTTATATTGCTATTACAAAAGAACATGATCCAATTTATGTATATACTAGAAATTTTGATAATAAAAATCAAATATCTTTTGGACCGCTTCCAGATGGAACTAGTGCTAGAAATATTTTAAAAACACTAGAAAGAATTTATCCCTTAAGACGATGTAAAGGTAATTTGGGTAAACCATGTATTCACTTTCATATTGACCAATGTTCTGGTGCTTGCTTTAAGGATGTTGAAAAGGAATATTATCAAGAACAAATAACAAAAGTTAAAAATTTTTTTAATAGAACAAATAATGATTTTAAAAATAAACTAGAGGAAAAAATGATTATTGCTTCAAATAATCTTCAGTTTGAAGAAGCACAAAGAATAAAAGATATTATAGCTCATTTAAATTTTTCAATTGTAGAACAATTTGTTGATATTAATGATAATTTAAATCGTGATGTTTTTAATTATTTTGAATCAGAAGAATATATCTGTTTTGTTGTTTTATTTTATAGAAGTGGAAAATTAATTTTAAAAGACCAATTAATTATTAAAAATAGTCTAGAGGATTTAATATCTCTATTTGAAAATTTTATTATGCAAATATACTTAAAAAATATGCTTCCTGATTATATTATTCTTCCTAAAATATTGGAACAAACAAGTTTAAAGTTTTTATTTCAAGAAAAAATAACTTATGGAAATGATGAAACTAGTTTAAAAATATTGGAACTAGCTAGAAATAATGCTAAGGAATATATTAGACAACAAGAAATTTATAAAAATCAAAAATCAATGAGTAAAGAAGAATTACTTGATAACTTACAAAAAACTCTAAATCTTCCAAATTATCCATATCATATTGAAATGTTTGATGTAGCCAATATCTTAGATGAATTTGTAACTGGTGCTATGGTTGTTTTTAAAGGAGCACAACCAAGTTTTAATGACTTCAGAAAGTATAATATTATAATTGATGAAAAAGGTGATTTTCAAAGAATGCAAAATATGATTTATCGAAGATATCAAAAAGAAATTGGTGAAGAAAAAAATTTACCAGATTTAATAATAATGGATGGAGGTAAAATTCAAGTAAATGCTGCCAGGTCACAATTAGAATTATTGGATTTAAATATTCCAATAATTGGACTTGTTAAAAATGATAAACATAGGACTGAATATATTTTGAACTATGATATGCAAGAAATATATTTAGATAAATCTCAAGAAGTTTTTAAATTCTTAGAATTAATTCAAAATAGAGTTCATAGTTATGCTATTGCTGGTTTTAGAAAAAAACATAATAAATCTTTTACAAGAGATGAATTAGCTACAATAAAAGGTATTGGAGAGAAAATGATTCAAAAAATAAATAATCAATTTCCTTCAAGAATAGACTTCTATAATGCTAGTTTTGAAGAAATAAAGAGTATTGTTAAGAAGGATGAAATTGTTTTAAACATTAAGGAATTAAAAAAACAATTAGATAATAAAAAATAGAATAATATAGTCATTTTTATAATAAAAAAATGTATAATATTTTAGTTAATAAAAGGGGATTCATATGATAGATAAAGATATTATTTTAACAGCAGAGGGTCTTAAGGAATTAAAAGAAGAGTTAACTCATTTAATCAATAATATCCGTCCACAAGTTATTGAAGAACTTGTTGAAGCACGTGCACAGGGAGATTTATCAGAAAATGCTGATTATGATGCAGCAAGAAACAGACAAGCTGAAGTAGAAGCAAGAATTAAAGAAGTAGAAGCAATGCTTTCAAAAGCAAAGATTATTAAAGATTCTAATTCAAAAAACAAAGAAGTAAAAATTGGAAGTCAAGTTACATTTACAAGTCAAAAAACTAAAAAAGAAATGACTGTTAAAATTGTAGGAGCTATTGAAGCAGATCCATTTGAAAATAAAATTTCAAACGAATCACCATTGGCAAAAGCAATGATGGGTAAAGTTGTTGGAGACTCAGTTGAAGTAAGAGAACTAAAAGAACCTTATAAAATAACAATTAAAGATATCAAATAATTAGCCTAATAATTTTATTAGGTTTTTTTGTATAAAAGGAGAGTGCCATATGTTAAAAGTTCAAAGCACATTTAAAAATGATTTGACCACTATATATTTAGTGGGAACTCCAATTGGTAATTTAAATGATATATCAAAAAGAGTAATTGACACTTTTGAAATCTCTGATGTTATTTATTGTGAAGATACTAGAGTAAGTTTTAAATTATTTGAAAAATTAAAGATATCAAAGAAATTAAAGGCTTTACATAAATTTAATGAATATTCAATCTTGCCAACAATAATTGATGATATTAAAAAATGTAAAAATATAGCGATAATTAGTGATGCAGGTGTTCCTTGTATTAGTGATCCAGGAGCCATTGTTACTAAAAATATTATTGAAAATGATATAAAAGTGAATATAACTTCAATAAACTGTGGTCCTGCATATATTCATGCAATAGCAGCTTCAGGTTTTGTTGCCAAAAGGAATTTATTTTTGGGTTTTTTAGATAAAAAAAATATAGAAAAAGATATGCAAGAAATCTTTAAGGATAATAAGAATGGTGATACTATTATATCTTTTTATGAATCTGTTCATAGAGTTCAAGCAACATTAAATCAGCTCTCTCTACAATTAAATGAAAATACAAATATTGTATTAGCAAGAGAATTAACAAAACTTAATGAAGAGTTTTTAAGGGGAACAATTATTGAGATTTGTGAATATATTAATAATAATCAATTAGTTTTAAAAGGAGAATTTTGTATTGTTATTGATTCTAAATATTCTTTAAAAAATGAAATAAAAGTAGATATGGAATTAATTATATGTGAGGTTGAAAAACTAATATCAGAAAATATTAGTAAAAAGGAAGCAATAAAAACTATTTCAAAAAAGTACTCTGTAAGTAAAAATGAATTAACAAAATATTTTTATAAAGATTAATTTTTTAAATATTATGACGACATTAATAAAGGAGGTCTAAATATGGAAAAATTATCTATACAAAAATCAAGAGAAATTATTGGAGGTAAAGGAATCTCAGGAGCGTTACTTAATGGTTTTAGTTCTATTACAAAATCACTTGGTGATCTTTTCTCAAATTCAATAGGAACAATTGCCACTACTGTTTTTACAGCAATTTCATTAAATAAAGTTGATAAGCTAGATGCTAAAATTGGGAATTCTACTTTTAAGACAGATAATTCAACTTCAAATAAAGCTGCAATTGAAGCTGAAAATAATGTTCCAAATGTAGTAAATTTGTTTTAATATTTGCTTAAAAAAGTAAAAAAAAGTAAAAAAATCTATTAATTTGGTATAAAATTATTTAGGTTGCTAGTTTCAACCGCACTTTTGTATGTTATAAAGAAGTTTGCAAAATAACTCACATACAAGGCGAGTCTAGACTGGGAGGAATAAAGATGTTCGCAATTATAAAAACTGGTGGAAAACAAATTAAAGTTCAATCAGGAGATGAAATCTATATTGAAAAATTAGAGGTCGAAGAAGGTAAAAAATTTACTTTTAATGAAGTTCTAATGATTGATGGAACTGTAGGTTCACCTTTAATAAAAGGAGCAACAGTTGTAGGAACTGTTGTTAAACAAGGTAAAGGAAAGAAACTTAGAGTTGTTAGATATCACCCTAAGAAAAATGTTAATAAAGTATATGGTCACAGACAACCTTATACTAAGGTTAAGATTGATACTATTTCATTAAGTGGTTCAAAACCAACAATAGAATCAGCTGCACCAAAAACAACAGCTGCACCAAAAACTTCTACTTCAAATAAAACAGAGGAATAGTTGATGGTAAAAGCAAAAATTTTTAAAAAGGAAAATAAAATAAATTCATTTGTAATAAGTGGACATGCAAATTTAAAAGATCATGGAGAAGATCTTGTATGTGCTGCAATTACAGGGATAGTTTCAGGATCATTAAATGCATTAGATATTAAATTTAATAAAAATATAGAAATTAATGTTGATGCAAATAGAATAGAAATAAAAGTAATAATAGAGGATAATTTATTAAATCATCTATTAGAGTTTATGATTATTCAACTAGAAACTATTGAGGTACAATATCCAAAGAATTTTAAAATAGAAAGGATGATTTAATATGCGTTTCTTATTAGGATTACAATATTTTGCTTCTAAAAAGGGAGTAGGGTCAACTAGAAATGGTCGTGACTCAGAATCAAAACGTTTAGGAGCTAAAAAAGCAGATGGACAATTTGCTAATGCAGGTTCTATAATTTTCAGACAAAGAGGAACAAAAATCCATCCAGGTGTAAATGTTGGACGTGGTGGAGATGATACATTATTTGCATTAGTATCAGGAATAGTAAAATATCAAAGATTTGGTAAAAACAGAACTAGAGCTGTTGTTATTCCCCAAGAATCTAAATAATAATAAATAAGAGGCTCCTTTAAATAGGAGTTTTTTTAATGAAAAGAGGAGTTTAATAATGTCATTTTGAGTATTAGTTTTTATTTTATTATTTTTATTTGGTATTTTAAGTTTTTTGTATAAGATTAAATTAGGAAAACGTGAAAAAAATAGTAAAGATAATATTCAAGTTAATGAAGCATTAAAAAGTTTTAAATCCTCATTTGCAAGTCAAAAGGATAAAATTGTTTTAATAAAGGAAATTGATTTAGTTGAAAGTTTTAATAGATTTCCTTTCAAATCTGAATTTAAAGAAATAAAGAAAAAATATAAAAATGAAAAACTAATTTTAACTATTGAAAATACTCAAAAAAGTTTTTATGATTATTGAGCAGTTAAAGAATTTGATTTTTTTGTAATTTTTGAAAACTTATCCAAAAAAAATTTTATTGTATTTTCAACAAAAGTTCTATTATTGATATATAGTGAGTTTATTACAAAAACTTTTAATTTGTATAAGCAGACATTTATTTTAGCAGTTATACCAGCTATCATTTTTAAAGAAGAAAATAAAAGTTTTAAATCAATTAAACCAGAAAGTTTAAATGAATATATTGATAGTCAGTTTCTTGAATTTTCTAAACAATTAAATAAAATTATTGAAATGATTGAAATTCAATTACAAGTTAAATCAAATGAAAAAAATAAAACAAATTTTGAAGTTAATGAAATGCAGTTAAAATTAATAGAAGCTTACAAAATTTTGGAAGTGTTACCAACTGATTCAGATGATAAAATTAGAAAAGCCTATTTAAAACTTGCTAAAATGTATCATCCTGATAAAAATAATAATGAATATGCAAAAGAAAAAATGGCTCAAATAAATGATGCCTATGATATTGTTGTAAAAGAAAGAAATAAAAATTAAGGAGAATATTTATGAATGTAGTTAAAGAAATATTATTAGGTCAATATTTTGATCAAGCTTTGGAAGAAACAAAAAAAATAGTGGCTATGCCATCTTATAGAAGAGATCTGACATATGGAGCGCCTGTACATCAAGAAATAAAAAATGTTCTAAATCATTGTATAGATTTACTAAAGGGTTTTGGTTTTGAAACTTTTATAGCTCCAGATTACAGATACGGTTATGCAGATTATGGAACTGGAGATAAATTATTTGGAATAATTTGTCATTTAGATGTTGTTCCTGCAGGAAATATTGATGAGTGAAAAACTAATCCATTTGAACCAATAATAAAAGATGGAAAATTAATTGGTAGAGGGACTTTCGATGATAAAGGACCTACAATGATGAATATTTTTGCTTTTAAATATTTAATTGATAATGGTTTTAAACCGGATTATAAAGTTAGATTTATTTTTGGTACAAGTGAAGAAACAAACTGAGAATGTATGGAAGCATATGTTGCAAATGAGCAATTATGTGATTTAGGATATGTTCCTGATGGTCATTTTCCTGTTGTCTATGCAGAAAAATGAATTGCTGATGTTGATTTAGTGGGAAAATTTGAATCCGAATTTGAATTAAGTGGAGGAGAAGTTTACAACGCCGTAAATGATTTAGTTAAATATAATGGACCTAAAAAAAGCGAAATTGCAGCTTGATTAAAGAAAAACTCAATTGATTCTTATGAAAAAGATAACTACTTATTTGTAAAAGGAGTATCAGCTCATGGAAGTTTACCATTTAAAGGAATATCTGCATCAACTTGATTATTAAAAGCAATTGCTGAAATTGGATTGAAACATCCTTTGACTGAATTTGTTTCAAAATATGCTCACCTAAATTTTGATATGAAAGAAATATTTGGGGACTTAACAGATGAGACTGGAAGTTTAACTGCTTGTAATGGAATAGTTGAAGTTTCTAAAAGAGATTTTAGATTTACAATTAATTTTAGAATACCTTGTACAAGAGAACCAAAAAAAGATGTTGTGGAAGTTTTAGAGAAATTTGTTTCAAATCAAAACATTGAATTAAAATTATCTTCAATTGAGGATAGAGTTTATTTTCCAAAAGATAGTGAAGTTGTAAAAAACATTATGCAAGTTTATAAAGAAGTAACTGGGGATTTAAAAGCTGAACCAATAGCAATTGGTGGGGGAACATTTGCAAAATCAATGCCAAATATGATTGCCTTTGGAGCAGAATTTGATATGAATGATTCAACTATGCATGCATATAATGAATATGTAAAAATTGATGATTTAAAGAAAATGATGGAAATTTATGCAAAATCTTTAGTCAAATTAACAAAATTAAAATAATGCTTTTAAAGCATTATTTTTTTGTAGAACAAATATTAAAAAATGATATACTATAAATATTGTATATTTAATTTTGGGTATGCAATCACATATGGGAATTTTATATCCTAGTGCTTGTTATTTTTAATTAAACAAGTGGATTTATTTAGAACCATTATGGAAGATTAACGAATAAAAACTTGAAAGGACCTTAAAACATGGCAAAAGATTTAACAAGAGAACAGTTATGAGATGCTGGAGCTCAATTTGGACACCAAACTAAGCGTTGAAATCCAAAAATGAAACCATATATTTATGGAGCAAAAAATAAAAATCATATTATTGATTTACAACAAACTATTTGAAGATTAGAAGACGTTAAAAGATACGTTACTTTAATTGGACAAAAAAAAGAGAAAATAATTTTTGTTGGTACAAAAAGAAGTGCCAAAAATGCAGTAAAAGAAGCAGCACTAAGAAGTGGGAATTTCTTTGTAAACTCAAGATGATTGGGTGGAACATTAACAAATATGAAAACAATTTCATTAAGAATTAAAACTTTATGAGATATTGAAAATGAAGAAAAAACAGGAAAAATTAACTTAAGACCTAAAAAAGAGCAAATTTTAATTAGAAAAGAAAAAGCTAAATTAGAAAAAACTTTAGGTGGAATTAAGCAAATGCATAAACTACCTGCAGCGATGTTTGTAGTTGATCCTAAAACTGATGAAATTGCTGTTAAAGAAGCAAGAAAGTTAAGAATTCCAGTTATTGCTATTTGTGATACAAATGTTGATCCAGATATGGTTGATTTTGTAATTCCTGCAAATGACGATATTCAAGAATCAGTAAATATTATTATTAATTTTATAGTTGACGTTTATGCTGACGCAGCAGGTATTAAAATGCAACCAAGTAGTTTAAAAATTGTTGCTCAGAAAAAAGAAGAGAAACAATATGGAGAAGGTCAAAGACCATATACACCAAGAAATAATGATTCAATGGGTGAAAGATCAGCTGCACCTAAAAAACCTGTTGTAAATAAAGAAGAAACTAAATAGGAGAGATTAAAATGGCAGTTACACCACAATTAATTAAAGAATTAAGAGAAATGACTTCTGCTGGAATGATGGACTGTAAAAAAGCTTTAGAAGCTACAAACGGTAACATTGAAGAAGCAGTAGTTTGATTAAGAGAAAATGGTTTAGCAAAAGCAGCTAAAAAAGCTGATAGAGTAGCAGCTGAAGGAGTTTCATTTGCAAAAACTGATGGTAAAAGAGCAATTATTTTTGAAGTAAACTCAGAAACTGATTTTGTTTCTAAAAATGATAAGTTTATGGCATTAATTGAAAATATTAGTAATGCTTTATTAAAATCAAAAGCTACAAATTTACAAGAAGCTTTAAATGTTAAATTGGCATCAGGGCAAAATATTAGTGAAGCTTGTGTTGAAGCAACAGCAACAATTGGTGAGAAAATTGAATTAAGAAGAATTGCTGCAGTTGAAGGAAAAAATTTAGCAATATATAATCATGCAAATAAAAGAATATCTGTATTACTAAATTTTGATGGAAACATTTCAAGTGAAGATGCATATAATGTTTGTATGCATGTTGCAGCTATGTCTCCAAAATATTTATCACAAACTGATGTGCCTCAGGAATTTAAAGATCAAGAAATGCACATTATTAAGGAAACTACTGATTTAACTGGTAAACCTGAAAATGTTGCTGAAAATATTTTAAAAGGAAAACTAAATAAAAAGATTGCTGAAATAACTTTATTGGATCAAGGTTTTGTAATGGATGAAAAACAAACAGTAGGAAACTTTGTAAAATCAAAAGGCGCAACTTTAAAACAAATGTTTAGATTTGAAGTTGGAGAAGGAATTGAAAAAGTAACAACAGATTTTGCAGCTGAAGTTGCAGCACAGTTGGCAGGTAATTAATATGGTTAATAATTTATTATCTTTACAAGCAAGTAATTTATTAATTCTTTCAATTGTCCTTTTAACTGTAGCACCATTATCATCAGTCTATTCATGATATTTAACAGGGTTATTTAAAACAAATAAATCTGAAGTTAAATTTGCTAATAAATTATTAGTTGGAATTATGATAGGTTTACAAATTTTATCAATTGTAGCAGCAGTAATGTCATTGGTATTTTATTTTATAGATTTAAAAAGCTTAACTATGTCATTGTTTATTGTTTGTATTGTAATATCATTTGTAACATCGGCAATTTGGTTTTCAATGGTTTTATTTTTTTCAAATCAACTATGATTTTATATTGATGATGAAAAAATTGTTACATTGGGAGAATCAATTAAATTATCAAAAATTCAAAAAATAATTGAAGATGATGAAAAAAGTGCTGTTTATGTTAACTACTTAGAAGGTAGAAGAACAATTAAAAAAATAAAATTTAGTAAAAAAACAGCTCTAGGAATTTATTTTTTAGAGAATGCATCAAAAACAGGAGTTAATCCAGAAAAGGGAGATGAGGTTACTTATTTTAAAGAACAAGTGGCTAAAATTAGAGCTGAAGCTTTAGAAATTTCTAAAAAAGATGTGAAAGCACCAAATGAAAAAGTAGAAATAGAAGCCGAAAAGACAATTGAAAAAGCTGAAAAAACAGTTGCTAAAGCAGAATCAACTGCCAAAAAAACAGTTGAAAAGGCCGAAAAAACTGCTGAAAAAACAGTTGAAAAAGCTGAAAAGACAGTTGAAAAAGCTGAAAAGACTGCCGAAAAAACAGTTGCTAAAGCTGAATCAACTGCCAAAAAGACAGTTGCAAAATCTAAGACAGATTTAGAGAAATAAAATTAATAGATAAAAACACATTTTAATATGTGTTTTTATTTTATTTAATATAAAATAAGTATGAAAAAGGCAGAGGTAACTTTTAAATAAGTTTGAGAAACACTCTTAGAACCTGATCTAGTTAATACTAGCGTAGGAAGACCTTTAGAATAAAAATTCTGCTTTTTTCATGGAGGAACTTCATGAATAAAAAAATTATAAAATTATCAATAACTTTATCTACAATAAGAATATTAATTTGCTTAGGATTAGTGATTTGAGCAATTATTACAATTATTGAGGCAGGAGATCAAAACGGTAGTCTATTACTTGGAAAAATAATAACAATCTCTTTTTGTTTTTCCTTATTTTTTGTTTTATTTACTTTAATAAATTTTTCACTAATTCTTAATATTATCCTAGATAAGGATAATTTTAATAAAAAAAATATAATGGCCTTAGCTTTTATTACTTTAAATTTAGAGACTTTAATTTACTATTTAAGTAAACAAGACTTTAAATTTAAAAAAATAAAAATGAAAAGATGAACAATATTTGATATAACTTCAATTTCACTATTATTAGCTTTATATTTTTCAATAGGTTTTGTAACAGGATTAATACCACCAATGCCTTTTTATATTACATTGACATTTAAGTATATACCACTTTTTTTTGGAGCTTTTATCTTGTCAATATCTGCTTCAATTACTTTATGTTTCTTAGCAGCAACTTTATCAATACTTTTACCAGGAGCATATTTACAGTTTTGACAATTTTTCTTTGATTATTGATTACCAACTCTATTAATTTTTACAGCTGGTTTTTTCACACCAAATGTAAAAACAAATAAAATGATTACTAAAATTGGAGTATGATTTGCCTTTATTTCTATACCAATTATATTTTTATATTTCTCAAGAGTTACTTCGGGAGTTGTATACTGATTAAATCCAAATAAAATTGAAGTAATAAATAAGGAATTCAATTGAGCAAATAATATCGGTTACTCATTTATTTATAATTCCATAAATACAATTTTTGATTATATACTTTTAATAATTTGCATTCCCTCAATATGTGAGTCACTTTGAACTGTAAAGGATAGATTCTTTTATAATAGAAACTTAACTCAAGAAGAATATACTGAGTAGGTTTTTTAATATAAAAAAAATTTTCATTTTTTATAAAAGTGAAAAAATATCCAATATATCTTTTAAAATTTTTTTGTAGGAATTAAAATGAAATTCTTGAGAGGAATAGTTTATGTCTAAAAATATAAAAAAATATAAGTATAATTTTTCAAGAATTTTACTTACAATTATTTTAATTCCTTTAATTTTAATAAAATCAAAAAGGGATTTTAAAATATATAAGGATTTTTGTTATACATATCCAAGATCTGAAAAAGAGAGGAATATTGGTCAGTATCCAAATATTACAAGTAAATTGAATTGTTTAGATTATCACTATTGAGATTTAAAAAAAATGAGTTTAAAAGAGGAATCATTTAAAAAAAATGATATTAAAGAGTATAAGTTGAAAACCAAAAAAGGAGATATAAGTTATATTAAAGCTATAAATAAGAAAAGCAATAATTGAGTAATTGCTTTACATGGTTGAACTGAAGATAAATATTTAGCTTTAAGACTTGTTTACCACTATTTTAAAAAGGGATATAATATTTTATCTTTTGATGCATTTGCACATGGAGAGAGCTATGGCAAATATACTGATATTGGTTATTCAAGTATTGAAATGCTAGATGAAATTATAAGTGATTTGAAAATTAACAATAATGTTAAAAATATTGGTTTAATTGGTAATAGCATGGGCGCTTCAACTTCTATTCTGTATTCTCAAAAAGGTCTTTTTAAAAATGAAATAAGTTGAGTAGTTGCTGATTGTGGTTTTAATAAAATTAAATATCAATATCGTTATTATATTCAAAATAATTTTTTTAAAAAAGCTTGATGATTTAATGGTTTAAATTATACTAAGAAGTTTAGTAAAATTACAAAAACTAATCAAAATAGTTACAATTTAATTAAAAATATGAAATTTAATAAGGATGTACCAATATTTTTTATACATGCTATTGGTGATACATTTATTCCTTATGAAATGAGTTTAGATATGTATAATAAAAAAATCTCTTTAGAAAAAAATAAAAGAAGTATATTATGAACACCAGAGGGTTCTGAACATGTAAATGTAATTGTAGATTATAATGAAGAGTACATAAATAGAACTTTAGAGTTTTCAAAGGAAAGCGAGAGAATAAAAAATGAAAAATAAGAAAATGGGTTTTTGAACTGTGTTAGCTTTGACATTAACAGCAACAATTGGTTCAAGTTTACTTGTTACTTTTAATCAAGTTTTTATGATGGTTGGTAATAATCCATTGCTTATGATATTAGCTTGAATTATTGGGGGAATAATAATTCTTCCTGAAACATTTTTAATGGTAGAACCTGCAATTTCTTTTCAAGAAAATGGAACTACTTATAGTTGATTAAGAAAAGCAAATTGAAAAGTTATGAGTTTTTGATTTGGCTGAGTTTTAACATTATTTGTATCAGCAACTGCAATAGCAAGTAGTTGCTTAGCTTTATCTACAATTATTATGAGTATGGCAAAAGCTGATAATATTTACTTATTAAAGACTATATCAATTTTAATTTTATTATTAATTGGGGGAACTCAAATATTTTTAAAAAATAGTAGTCAAGTAAGTCAAATAATTTTTTTAGTAATTAAAGCATTACCTATATTATTTGTAATGATATTAGCTTTAGTTTATGGTTCAACTAATGGGCTTTTAAGTAATAAGGAAATGAATCAAGGTTTAGGTCAAGCATATATTTCATCATCTTTATTAATTCCAGCAATTACAATGACTATGTTTTCATATTCGGGTACAGAAGTACCAACTTATGTAGCAGGAGAAATTAAAAATGCAGAAAAAACTACACCAAGAGTAATTATTTGTGGTGTGATAATTGTTATTACAATTTATTTAATATATGGGATTGCTTTGTTATCTTTAGCCTCATCAGGTGATGAAATGGCAAATGGTAATCAAGGATTATTGGCTTTTTCTAAATTACCTTATTGATCAAAAATAACTTTTAATGTTTTAGCAATTTTATTATTTATTGGTTCAATTAATGCATTTTTGTTATATCAAACAAGATTGATATATAAAATGGCAGAAGAAAAAGATTTATCTAAGCCATTTTTAAAAACTTCTAAATGATCAAATCAACCATATATGGCTATGTTACTTTTAATTGGCTGTGCTATATTGTATATAATTTTTAATCAAATTGTTGAATTATTAGCATATTTTTCATTAGCAGTAAGCGCATTAAAAATATTAATGACAACTAATGTAATCTACTTAAGATTAAAAGAACCTACTTATAAGAAAATTTATAAAAATTGACTATTTTGAATATTTGTTACTTTTGCATATTTAACTTGTCTATTAACACTTGGAGGCTCAATGATGTTAATGTTAAGTGCAACAAAAAGGGCTGATATTTGAAAACCGATTTTAGTTATATTGTTAGTTATTTTAATTGTTCCAATAGGTTTTTTAAAATTCTATTTACAAGAAAAGCAAACAAAAAAGGAAGTTGTTGATAATAAACAGATTTAATAATATAAATATTAAATTGTAAAAAACCCATATTTTTATCAAAAAAATATGGGTTTTTGTTATAATCTATCTAGCGAGGTAAGTATGGCACTAAAATTTAAAAGAGTTCTATTGAAAATATCTGGAGAAGCCTTAAAAGGAAATGGAGACATTTATGATAAGGAAAGACTAGATGCTGTTGCAAAGCAAGTAATTGAATTAACTAAGCAAGGTTTGCAAATTGGAATTGTAATTGGTGGGGGAAATATTTGAAGAGGAAAATTAGCAGATACTCTTGAATTATTTAGAATTGAAGCAGATTATATGGGAATGTTAGCAACAATTATGAATGCGTTGGCATTTGAAGCTACATTAAGAAAATTAGGATTTGATAAAGTCAAAGTTTATTCATCTTTGGAAATTAAAACTGTAACAAGTTCATATAACTATAGAAATGCAAGAGAAAAACTTGATGAAGGTTATGTAACAATATTTGCTGGAGGAACTGGATATAGTTACTTCACAACAGATACTGGAGCAAGTATTAGAGCAATTGAAATTAAAGCGGACGCTTTATTAATGGCTAAAAATGGAACTAAAGGAGTTTATGATTCTGATCCAAATACTAATTCTCAAGCAAAATTTTTAAAAAAATTAACACATAATGATTTAGTTGCAGGAAACTTACAAGTTATGGACTCAACGGCTGCAGCATTATCAAGAGATGGCAAATTGGAAATTGTTGTCTTTGATATGAATGGTGCAGACAACATTATCAAAATTGCACATGGTGAATTAGAAAGCACTGTAATTAAATAAATAAGAGAGGATTTTTAAAATGTCACATGAAATAATTGATATCACTGAAATGAGTATGGAAGAGACAATAGAAAGTTTTAAAGAATACTTATTAAAAATTAGAACAGGTAGAGCTAACTCAAATATGCTAAATAGTGTTATGGTTGATTTCTATGGAACTCCAACACCATTAAATCAAACTTCACAAGTATCTTCTCCTGAACCTCAACAGTTAGTTATTAAACCTTATGATAAAGGTCAGGTAGCTGCAGTTGTGGCAGGAATAAATAAGGCTGATTTGGGATTAAATCCAATTGCAGAAGCTGATTTAGTAAGAATTAATATACCAGCACTAACTGAAGAAATTAGAAAAGACCTAGTTAAAAAAATGCTAAAAGAACTTGAGAGTTTTAAAGTTAGAATTAGAAATGCAAGAAGAGATGCAAATGATAAAATTAAAAAAGATAGTTCATCTCCAGAAGATGTAAAAAAAGATTTGGAAAATCAAATTCAAAAACACACTGATAAATTTATTGATATGCTTGATAAAATGGCAAAAGATAAAGAAAATGATTTAATGAAAATTTAGTATTTATTAGAAAGCTTATGCTTTTTTTATTTTTTTATCTAATAGTTGACCTCAATTCAACTTAAAAGATACCTTATAAAAGTCACTCAAGCAAGGTTGTAAAACATTTATTTATATATATACTAAATATTAGAGGTGTATCTTATGGGATTTAGTATAGGGATGGTTGTATCATATAATCGTCAAAATTATGTAATACTAGAAATAATTGAAAGACAGATTAATTCTAGTTTCATTAAATTTTTGAAATTAAAAAACCTAATAGATCAACAAATAGTAACAGTTAATTCTCAAGAAGTTCAACAAATTGAGTTAAGACCAAGAAAAGAAGTACAAAAAGAGGTAACTGAAAATCAAATTACTGATACTAGTTATATTGAATCTTTATTTTCAGAAATTGGTATAACACAGGAAACTGAAGATATTAGTTTGTTTGATTTAACTGGAGAAAATACTTTTACATTAGATGATGTTATTTTTGATAATTTTGAAAATGATGATTTTGAAAATCATGAAACAGTAAATATATTTGAAAAATCTAACACATCATCTACATTAGTTGAAAATTTTCAAACTCCTGAAACAAAAGTTCACTTGACACCAAGAAGAAAATCTTCATTAGAAAATCTTTCACCAATAAGTGAGACATTTAGCGATTTGAAATTGGTTGGGGAAGTAGCTACTAAAACTACTGAAATAATTCCTACAAGAAAATTACAACAAGAAAAAAAACAATCTGAAATTAATAGAATACAAGAAATTAAAGATTTTAAAAAGCATGAAATTGAGTATGAAAAGAGAAAATTAAAAGAAAATGTATCACTTGATGAATCAAATTTTAATCAAAATGATAAATTTAAAAATTATTTAATAAAAGAATTAAAATCTAATCCTTTAAATGAAAGAAATTCTCTTTTATTAAAAGAACTGAATTCTGATTTAATTAAAGAAATTAATCAAGTTGAAAGTAACAATAATTTAAACTTATTTAAAAATGACTTTACTGAGTCATTAGATAAGGAAGTAATTGAAAAAGAAATTGAGCTTAATAAGTTTTCAAATAACTTAAATAAGGAGTTTGATGAAAAGCACTTTGATACTTTGGAAACTGGACCTTTGAATACTAGAAGATTGTTTGAAAACTTCAATAAGCAACAAAATTTTCAAGATAGTTTAAATGAAAAATATAGAAATAATGTTGATAATACAAATACTTTATTTGGAGTTAACAGAAATTTTAATCAAGATGCCTTAAAAAATTCTAAAATTTATAAAAAATTTAGAATAATGAGCTTATGATTAGTAATTTTATTATTAGCTATGGTAATTACGCCGATAATTGGACTATTTATAAAAAGTTCAGTTTACTGAGTTCAAAATAAAACATTAAATCTAAGTGTAATATTTACTTTCAATTTTAATAATGCAATAGATGTTATTTTTATGACAGCATTTATATCAATAACATTAATTTTCTTAATTTACTTAGTTTTCTATTTGATAATAATTAGTGATAAACAATATAAAAAGATTGCATTTTATAATTTTCAACTTGAGAACAGGGTTGAAATAATTGACTCAATTCAAAATTATAATAATGAATCAAGTGTCTATTTAATTAAAGTTCATAATGAACTTAAAAAAATCAAAAAAGATATTAAAAAAATTAATCAGCAACAAATCAGCCCAGTAGTTTCTAAAAAGGAACAAAATCATCAAAAAATTTCACACTAAAAGGTCATTTAAATGACCTTTTAGTTTTAATTTGTAATAAAATATAATTTGAGGTGCAAAATGAAACACTGAGATATAATGATTCTATTTCCAATACTTTTTATAATTTGCGCCATTTCAATGGTATTTTTGTGCAAAAAAGAGAAATTGCAAAAGACTACTTATCTATGATTAATTCAAATTATTTTATTTTGAGTAGCAGCTGGTTATGCAAGCATTGAAATAAAAAATCAGATAAGTTTACAACAAAATATTAGTTCCACAAATTTTATTTTAGCTAGTGTTTTTTCAACTTTTTTATTTTTAATTATTTTAAAACCAATTGCAACTTTTACTACAGGAATTATACAAAATAGAAAAATTTGAATTCAAATAAGTAATGTTTTACTAATGTTAGTTTTAACTTTAATAAGTTTTCTAAATTTACCATTATGAATGTTAATCATTGTATCAATTATACTTTCATTTTGTTTAGCAAGTTCAACATTATTTACTCTATTTTTAAATGAGCAAAGCTTTTTTAGAATATATATTATGCCCTCAGTTTGAATTACATTTATATTTATTTCTTTTTCATCTTCTTTAGGAATTTATTTTAATAATGTAAATATGGTTGCTAATAGCAATGCAAGTACAATAGTATTTAATGTATTATTAATATCGATGTTAATTACGGGTTTTGTACTTAGTTTTATAATTAAGGAAAACAAAAACCTAGTTCAAGTATTTGATAATGAAGTTTTAGAACATTTACCTAAGAAGAATAATTTTACTTTTTTTATTATTTACACATTGGCTTTTCTATTAACTTTGACTAGTGCAATAAATAACTCATTATTTATAAAGTTATATATTGCTTTAAATTTAACTAATTTAAATCTAAATGACGAGAATGTTTTGACCTGATTAAGAATTAATGAATTTATTTATTTAATTCCAACGATCTTAGCTTCAATATTAAGTTATAAAGTTTTAAGAAAAATAATAGAACAAAAATATTTAATCTATATTAATCTATTTGTTTTATTTTCAGCATATACAATAATGGCATTTATTTCTAATCCATTTATATTTATATTATTAAATATACTTACTGGAATTTGTTTTAATCAAATTATTTACTCATTATTTTCAGCTTGTGTATTTTGAAATTATAGAGCTAAAAAAAACCCCATTACAGGTTTTTTTGGCAGTTCAATGTTTCTTGGATATTTCATTGTTGAAGTGACACAAAATAGTTTATCTAGTTTAAAAGTAGGTATTTTTAAAAACTTTTCTAATTTAGATCAATTGTTTATTTTTAGAGAGACTTCAACAAGTGAAGAAATTGAAAAACTTTTAAGAACCTTTGATAATTTCTCAACATTAATAATCTCAATTGCTTGTGTGATTGTGCTTGTTTCAATATTAATATTTTATTTTATGAGTAATAAAATATTTGCAGACTATAATAAGTACAATTCGGCTACAAAAAATTTAAAAATGTTAATTAAAAAAAGAGTTATAGCAAAAACAAAAACAAAATTGAACTTAAAAGCTATAGAGGAGGATATTAATCAAGATTATGAATAAAATTTTTAATGATGAAATTGAAGTTATTTTTGAAATTAATCCTTTTGAAATAAAAAGTGTTAAGAAATCTAATGTGGAAATAATATATCAAAAGAGTTCAGAATGAAAGAAAAATTGACCAATTTTATTTCCCATTTGTGGGAATTTAAATGGTAATTTAGAACATAACGGTAAACCTTTAAAACTCGAAAGACATGGATTTTTTAGAGAAATAAGAAACTGAAAAATTACTGAGCAGAGCAAAAGTAGGGTGATTATAGAATATATTTCAAATAATGATTTTTATCATATATACCCATTTAAATTTAAAATTATAATTGAATTATATTTAATAGAGAATAATTTCTTTTTAAACATAATTGTAAAAAATCTAGAGAATGAAACTATGTTTTTCTCACTTGGACATCATCCTGGTTTTAAATTTTTCAATAAAGCAAATTTAAAATTTGATAAGCCAATCTTATTTTCAGATAAATTTGAAAAGGGACTTATTGTTAACTTAAATAAGAATATTGAAATTAAAGAATTTACACATAAAGGTTTAGATTTTAATAATAGTAAATCATATATAACTGATAATTATTATCATGAAGATATTATTTTAAATAATGGAGAAATAGAATTTAAAATAAAAACTAAAGATTTCAAAGATTTAGTATTATGAAGAGAAAATAATGATTGTGATTTTATTTGTATTGAACATTGAAATGGATTACCTGATATGAAAAATAAAATATCTAAGGAGTTAAAAGATAAGCCTGAAGTTTTAAATTTAGAACCTAATCAAGAGAAGAATTTTTTATTACAAATTGAATTTTAAAAAAGATGCTATTGCATCTTTTTTCATTCCTCATAATATTCTAATATTAATTCTTTTAATTCTGGAACTAACATATCTTGTTGAACAGTTTTAAAAATTTTTCCCTTTTTAAAAATAATACCACCTTTATTTCCACCTGCTATTCCAATATCTGCTTGACTCGCTTCACCTGGCCCATTTACAACACAACCAAGTATTGCTACTTTTAAAGGAAATTGAAGTTCTTCTACAAATTCCTCAACTTCCTTAACAACGTCTCTTAGAGCAAATTCTAATCTTCCACAAGTTGGACAAGCAATTACCTCAACCATATTTTCAAATAGACCAAGTGAATTTAATAATCTTTTTGCCACTTTAATTTCTTCAACAGGGTCTTCACTTAAACTAATTCTTATAGTACTTCCAATTCCTCTTTTAAGAAGATAACCCAAACCAAAACTAGATTTAATTGCTCCATTTAATAAACTACCAGCTTCGGTAATTCCTAAATGTGCAGGATAATCTCAATTTTCACTAGCAAGTTCATAGGCTTCAATTGCCATTAAAGGATCGGTTGCCTTTAAAGAGTAAATAATATCTTTAAAATTATACTTTTCTAATATCTCAATATGCTCTCTAAGAGATTCAACCATTGCTTTTGCTGTTCAACCATATTGAGCAACCATTTTTTTTGGTAAACTACCTGAATTTACTCCAATTCTTATTGGTATTTTTCTCTCTTTGCATTTTTCAACAACTGCAATTGTATTTTCTTCAATTCCAATATTTCCTGGATTTATTCTTATTTTAGCACAACCAGCATCTGCTGCAATTAAGGCAAATTTATAATTAAAATGTATATCTGCAACTATAGGGACAGGGGAGTTATCTACAATTTGTTTAAGTGCATTAGCATCATCAATACCTAATACTGCAACACGAACAATTTGACATCCCTCTTTATAAAGTGAATTTATTTGTTCTAGAGTTTCCTTAACATTGTGTGTTTTTGATGTTGTCATTGATTGAATAACAACATTGTTATTTCCTCCAATTTCAATATTGCCAACCATAACTTTTCGTGTATTAATTCTATTTATCATAAATTTCTCCAAATTGTCTTTTCTTTACTCAAATATTATACACTCTTTTATAAGCTAAATTTTAGTACACATAATGGGGTTATAAATTTTTTTTATGTATAATTAATATAGTAAGGGGTAAAAATTATGTCCGAAAAAACTACATTAAGAGATATAGTTGAAATTAATAAAACACTTGCCTCTAAAGAATATGAATCTTTAATAGAGTTTGATAAATATAGTGATATTATTCAAAACTACATTGATGAGACTTTTTTCAAAAATGATGCAATTATTGAAAAATTAGTTGAATATTGTGATAATAGTGCCAGATATCTAGATATTACTTTTAAAAAAACAAGTGGAATTAAATTAACTACTGAAAATGTTCATAATTATACAAGCAATGTAAAAAAATCAATTGAAAAAACAATTTGTAGTGAAGAAAGTACTTTCAATTTTTCAATTTTTGTAGAAATAAAAAGTATCTTTAAATATTTCTTAGAAAAATCAAAAGAATATGAAGCACTAAAAAATTTTAAAGAATTGTATAGTGTAAGTTCAGTTGAATTTCATCAGCAAAATGAAAGTTTTAAATATCTTTACACAATATTTGATAAATTAACTTATATTGCAAAACATTTAAATGATAAGTATTGTAAAAAAGAACCTACAAAATACTCTAGTGAGTCATTAAGATTTTCGAATGATTTTTTACCAAATATTTCTTTTTTATCAAAGAGTGCTTTTGATTTCCAACAACTATCAGATATTATTGAAAAAGTAACTTATTCTAAGGCTTGACATTATATTAGAAGGTTAAGAAATTCGATTGAACATGATTTTGTTGATCCAGCATATAAATATAATATTTGCTTTTCATTAGAGTTATTATTCATAATAATTGGTAGAATAATGCTAGCGTTAAATAAATACTTACAATCAAACGAGCAAATCAAAGAAACATTAGATTCCTTAAGAGTAGAAAAATAGTTTAATTTAAGAGGTACATTATGAATAAATGAAATGAAATACAACTAAATAATTTTAATGGACCACTAGACTTATTACTTCATTTAATAAAAGAAAAAGAAATGAATATTATGGACATTAATTTAATTGAACTTTCTTCACAATATATAAGCTATATTAAAGAATATGAGTTACTAGATATTGAAATTGCAAGTGAATATTTGGTTATGGCTGCATACCTTATAGAATTGAAATCAAAACTATTAATTCCAAAAGAAGAAGTTGAAGTTGATTCAAATTATGAAGATCAAGAACGAGATGATTTAATACGCAGATTAATGGAATATCACAAAATTAAAGAAGTAACAAATTTCTTTAAAACTAAACAAGAAGATTTTTTAAAGACTTTTAGTAAAACAAAAAGTATAATAAAAATAGCTAAAATTGATGATGACGAATTACCTTTAGCTCAAAATAATATTGATATAGAAAAATTCTCAAATATATTCTTAAAAGCAATTGAGAAGAATAAATTCCAAAGAATGGAAGTTAATACAATTAATAGAACTGATGTTTCTCCTGAAGAAGTAGCAGAAGAAATTAAGGAATTTCTAAAAAATAATAATATTGATGAAATTGATTTGGAAAGGTTAATTGAATTAAAAGAATTCTCAATTAGAATGATGGTAGCGACTTTCTTGGCTGTCTTAGATTTAGCAGCTAAGAAATTTATAACGCTTTCTCAAAATGGAGATGCAGTTATTGTAAAGTATTTGAATTAGATTATTAAGAGGAGAAAATTATGGATAAGAATAAAAAGATAGCAATAGTTGAAGGTTTATTATTTGTAAGTGGCGATGAGGGAACAACAATTGAAGATCTGCAATTTATATTAAATGAAGGTAGTACAAATGAGATTGAAAAAATAATAGATAAGTTGGTTGATAAATATAAGAGTGATGAATCGTGTGGCCTAAACATTCAAAAATTTGCAAAAAATAAATTTAGACTAATTACAAAAAAAGAAAATGCTGAATATTATACAAAACTAGCAAATGTGAAAACCGAATCAAAACTTTCAACAGCAAGTATTGAAACTCTCTCTATAGTTGCCTATAAAGGACCAATTTCAAGAGCTAATGTTGAAGATATTAGAGGTGTAAATTGTGAAACAATTTTTTATAAATTAAAATTGAGAAATTTAATTCAAGAAGCTGGAAAATCTCAAGATGTTGGTAAGCCAATGTTATATAAAATAACAGATGATTTTTTAAAATATTTTAATTTAAATAGCTTAGATGAGTTGCCAAAACTAAAAGAAGCAATAGAAGAAGAAAAAGACATTTTTAATAGAGGTTCATAATGGAAGAAAGATTACAAAAAATAATAGCCACTAGAGGTTATTGTTCAAGAAGACAAGCAGAAAGATTAATTGAACAAGGTAGAGTAAAAGTTAATGGAACTGTTATTAGAGAAATGGGTTCAAAATTTGATACAAATGTAAAAATTGATATTAATAATAAAAATCTGGATGAGAATAAAGAAAAGGTTTATTATTTGTTTAACAAACCTAGATTAGTATTAACAACAATGCACGATCCAAAAGACAGGAAAACTGTAGCAGAATTTTTTAAAGATTCAAAATTAAGAGTATATCCAGTAGGAAGACTTGACTATGATGTATCGGGAGCTTTAATCATGACAAATGATGGAGAATTTGCAAACTTTGTAATGCATCCGAAATATGAATTTAGAAAAACATATCAGGCATTATGTAAAGGAAAGGTTCATAAGTATCAAATTAAAAAATTGGTAGATGGTGTAATTATAGATGATGATTACAAAACAAAAGCAATTCAAGCAAGATTACTTAAATATGATGAAGAGTATGATGAATCTGTTATTGAATTAACAATTGCAGAGGGAAGAAAACATCACGTAAAAAAAATGTTAGTTGCAGCAGATATCTATTTGAGAAAATTAAAAAGAACTCAAATAGAGTTTTTAACAATTGATGATTTACCAATTGGTAAATTTAGAGAACTAAAATCACATGAAATTAAGCAGTTTTATGGAATTTATAATTCATTGAAAATTAAGAGGGGTAAATAAATGAGAATAGCTATTTTTGGAACAGTTGGTGCAGGTAAATCAACTATTAGTGAAGAGATTTCAAAAAGACTAGGTTATGAAATATTTCCAGAACCAATTGATAATAATCCATACTTTGATGATTATTATAAAGATATGGAAGCTAATGTATTTAAAATGCAAATATATATGCTTACTGCAAGAAGTCAACAATTAATTGCAGCAAAATCTTTGGAAAATGTAATTTTTGATAGAACAATTTTGGAAGACCCAATTTTTGTTGCAGTTAATCATGAATTAAAAACAATGAATGATATTGATTATAAAACTTACACTGATTTTTATGAGCATGTTGTTATTCCAAATTTGGCGCATAGAGCAACATTTGATTTGGTAATTTATTTAAAAGTTTCAACCAACAAAGCAATCCAAAGAATTAAAGAGAGAGGAAGAAGTCAAGAACTTAATACTCCAAAACAATATTGAGAAACATTAAATAAAAAATATGATGATTTCTTTGAAAGAAGAAAACATATGTTTGATTTTTTGGTAGTAGATGCGGAAACAGACAATTTAGAAACAAAAATGGACTTTATTATGAATAAAATTTATTCTATAGATCCAAAATTAGTAAAATAAAACTTGTATAATCTTCCAATATAAAGGTTGTATTTAATAAATATAAATATTTTTATTAAAGGACTTTCTAAATATTCTATATAAATTGAAAAGAAAACTTAATTTTGAGTTTTCTTTTTTAATATTTAAAATAGCTATTAAATAAATTTATAAGTAGCTAAAATTATGCGGATATGAAAAATACTGTTATAGGGAATTGTTTTTTTTTTTTTTTTGTCTATAATTTTAAAAGTTATAAAAGAGGTTAAAAAAATGAAATCGGGAATCATTAATTTTAAAAGCAAAATTTTTTTAATATTTGCAATCTCAGCATTAACAGTATTACCATTATATTCTTCCTTATTTTTGATTACCACTACAATCAAAAATAAAGAGGAGGGTAGATCAGGTGCACTTGATAATTTATTAAATTTTAAAGATATTCCTTTAGAACCAAAATATAGGTCAAGTTGAGAAAATCTTGTAAACTCTTCTCAAACTTACTCAGCTGCTTATGATTGAAAATATAAAGTTGAGCTTGAAAATGAAGCAAAGAGAATTAAAAATGGTAATGTTGATGAAATTAGTGTTGACTTAATGCAAAAAAAACCAATAAGAATAAAAAGTAAACGTGTTGATGCAATTTATTTAGGTTTACAAGTAATGGGACATAATAGCCCATCTGCATCTCCCTTGCATGAAATTGAAAGATATGAAATATCTAATTTTAGTGCTTTAGAGGAAAGTGGATTTAAATTATATGTTAATCAAAGTTCAATAAGTGATAAAAAAATATTAGATATAATTAATATAAATCAAGAGGATTCTTTTATAGATGAATCAGGAAATGAGTATTTTAACTTAGTGAATTTAAATAATACGGATAATATTTTTTTTAAAACAAATGAGGAAGTTAATGAAAATGATATTGGTCAGGTAGTTAAATTAAATTTTCTTGCAAAAAAGAAAATTAATAATGGTGAAGAAGAAACTTTAAATGTATTTGATCCATATTATAGAAGAAAAGAATTAAATATTAGTATCCAGGATAATAAAGTTGATAGTTTTATTCAATTCAAACTGTGAGATTGAAATCAATATCATTCTAATAATGAAAATTTACAGTGTTATATTGCAAGTAATTTAATAAAAATATATGCAGAGATTGCCTTAAATTATATTAATTTCATTGATCCAAAATCTGAAATGTATCAAAAAAAAGCAGCACCATTAGAAGGAATAGATAATGTTTTTAATAATAAGGGAAAAGAATATAGACAAGATAGTCCAGGGTCTTTACTTTACTATGCCTATAAATATAACTCATTTTATGATTTAAGAATCTTTTTATTTGATTTAGGAAAATCAGATAATAGATACATTTATATTAGTTATGATCAAAATAACTGAGTTGAATTTATTAAAGCAGAAGAAGGAAATGAGGATAAAGTTATTGTTGATAAAATTGAAGAAACTTCAAATAACTACTCAAACAGAGAGGAACTACCGTTTAATCCTTGAATAGAATTTAATACTCAGCTTAAGGATTTTACACAAAGAACGTGAAACTTATTGCTTTTTGCAAATAGTGAAATGAGTTAGAGGTATAAAAATGATTAAAATAGAAAATTTATCAAAAAAATTCGAAAAAAATAAATGAGTTTTAAAAAACCTAAATTTTGAAATTGCAAAAGGAGAAGCAATTGGTATTTTAGGAGCAAATGGTAGTGGTAAAACTACTCTTATAGAAATAATATCTGGAATAAGTGAACCAACAGAAGGTAAAGTAAATTTTATAAGTGAAAATAAAGAAATTGATAACAAAATTAAAGAGAGTATTGGAATACAATTTCAAAAAGGAGATTGACCATTTAATACAAGAGGGGTAGATTTACTTAATTTGTTAATTTCAAAAAAATGAAATAAAGACGAATATATAAAAGAGTTAATTAATATATTTGAGGTTGAAGATATTTTAACTAAAAGATTAAGTGACTTATCTGGTGGTCAACAACAACGCTTTAACTCTATGATATCAATAATTAAAAAACCAAAAATATTAATTTTAGATGAATTAATAACAGGTCTTGACTTAAAAATGCAAATCAAACTAGTTAATTTTTTTGATAATTTAAGAAAAAAAGAAGATATTACTTTAATAGTAATATCTCATATACCTGAAGAAATTGAAAAAATATGTAATAGGATAATAGTTTTAAATAAAGGTGAAATTTATAGGGATGAAAGTGTAAAAAAAATTATTAAAGAATATGGATCAATTAGATATTTTTTAGAAAAATATTATGAGGAAATTGATGATGAGAAATAATAGTAATTTTAAAATAGGAATTAGTAATTTCAAAAGAACAATATCAATAATAACATCATTAAGTTTAAGAAATGAAAGAGCTTGAATAATAATATTTGCTTCTTCATTAATAATTACTATTATTTGTTTTATAGGCTATACAAATTATTCAAATACATTTGAATTATTACCACCTCAGATGACTTCTTTATTTCTGATTCCTTCTTTTGTTACTGGAGCTTATTTCTCTAGTATGCTGTTTTCATGAAAGGAAACATCTTTAATTAAAAGACTTAAATTTATAGGTACTAAGCCATATGATATTATTTTATCGATTATAATTTGTTCTACATGTTTTACTTTTGCTGCAGAACTTTTAAATATATTAATTGTCTATTTAATTTCTAAAGTTCAGCTTAAAATAAGTTTTAATTATTTAGGAAACTTATTTTGATGAAATTGGGTTTGATTTATTTTTGTCTCAATTTTAATTCAAATAACTGTTTTTTCTTCTTGTGTTATAATTATGAATCTATTTAATTCAAAAAATATTCAAGCAGTAGTTCCAATTTTAATTATTATTTTTTATTTAATTATGTCTGACGTTATTATACCTTCGTTTATTTCTACTAGGAGCTGATTTATAACTTTCTTAGGTTATATTTCAATAACAAAGTATATGGTTTGAATTTTACTAATTACAGCTTCATTTACCTTTGTTGATTTTAGAGGTGGAATAAAACAAATTATTTCTGATGATCATAGTTACACATTTATTACTAATATATATATTTTAGTAGTCATTTCTCTAATTTTAGTATCAATCTTAACGTATCTATCAATTAAGTTATTTAAATGAAAGTAGGTAAAATATGTTTAATTCTTTAAAATCCAATATATCATTTCGGTCAACTTTTAACTATGTTTTTAAAACTATATTTAAAAACTTTAAAGTATATGTATTAGCAATATTAATACCAACTTTTATATTTATTAGTGCATATTTAATTAAAACATCTTTTGGTAATAAAGACTATATTGAAAGTAGTGGACAGATTTTTAATTTATTTATAATACCTTTTACTTTTTCTTTATTTACTTTCTCCTTATTGATTTCAAATTGAGAGCAAAGTATTCTTGTTAAACAAGCTAAAATATTTGCAATAAATAAGTTTAAAATATATTTTTCAATATTAATTTGTACCTTATTAATCACTTTTTTATCTTTATTTTTTTGTTTAATTATTGCAAATATTATCGATAGCTTTTTGTATTTTAAAAATTTTCAATATTTATTTATTTCAATGCAAAAAATATTTTTCATTAATAATAATGTATGAGAATACTTTAATTTATTTTTTTGTATTTTGAATTCGTTAATTACTTCATTCTTATATATGTTATGTCTACTTGCCATTTGTTATTTAATGTCGATGCTGTTTAAAAATTTAATTATTATTCAATCAATAAATTTAATAATAATAATAGTATTTTTATTACTAGGAGATTGCTTAATTGATATAAATTTAATAACGAATAATAGGGCAGCTATTGTATTAAACTTATTTGGATACTTGATGCCAATAAAATCCTTTCAATGATTATTTTTATCTTCAATTACTAACATAACAATGTATAAAATTAATATATTACAAACAATAGTAAATCCAAAATTAGAAATTCCATTTACATTTTTAACGAATAAAGCAAATATCATATTGCCAATTACTTATGTTATGTCATTGCTATGAATTTCTTTTTTTACACTGCTTATTAATATTAAGCAAGGAGGTTATAAAAAAATATGAAAAAAATAATTGAATTACTATTAGTAGGTTTTATTATTTCAGGAGCTTCTTTAAGCGCTGTATCTTGTAACATCGGAGATATAACAACAAGAAATTATATTGAAGGATTACCTGAGTTTAATTGAAGTACAGGAGAAACAGAAGATGGAGATGGTTATAATTGATTTTATGATCAATTTGATAAAAATGGAATTGATTTTAATGATTCACTTTTTAAAAAAACTGATTCCTCAAATGGTGTAGTTGATAAAATTTTTGACTATGACAATTATGCTACATCATATAAAGGAGCAAATTTTATAAAAAAACAAGGAGCTACAGGTTCACCAATAATAAAATCATATAGACCAAATGGAAATAAGTGATTAGATTTTGGAATTCAATCTAGGTCTAGAAAATTTAATTATATTAATTCACTTCCCACTTGAAATGATGGTAAAGATATGGATTTAAAATATAATATATCAAAAGAAAAGTTAAGAGGTAGAAATTATGTTGCAAAAAGCACTGTAAAAAATCAACAAAAAAGTAGTTTTTTCAATATGTTTCATGCTCCTTCAAGTTCATCAAGTTCTATTTTAGGAACAAAAAATCCATTTGGTGGTAACCTAACAAATTTAAGTTATATGCATCAAATGTATACTTGACCAGCAATAACAAATAAAGGTTGATTAACTCCATCATTTGCAGATTATAGTGAATATATGCACAAAAATGGTGTTCCAGTATTAGGTCTTTGATATATGTCTGGTTGAGAAGATTTAACTAGAGAATCTCTAAAAAGTATTCTAGAGATTGATTCAAATGGCAATTATAAAATGGTAGATATTTTAATTCAACAATGTATAAAATTTAATTTTGATGGTTGAATAATAAATAATGAAGCAAATGGATCTCAAGGCGATGGGTATGTTATTAAAAATTCAGAAATAAATAAAATAATGGAGCAGTTTAATAGGGAAGCAAAAAAAATAGAAGATAAAATTGGAAGAAGATTATCAATTGTTTATTATACAAATGATGGAAGTTTAGAATATGATAAAGTTTCATCTCGACCAAATTCTAAAAAGACAGTTGATGCCTCTAGAAGTGCTAGTGCTATACAACTAGATTTTGGTATTTCAACTCCTAATCTTAATCAATATATAAGTTCAGAACACAATGGTAATAATGAAGCTAGAAAAAATGCTTATACATTATTAAATGAAAGTATTACTATTCCTAGTGTTGGAGCCTATGATTATAGAAATCAAATATTTAATAAAAATAATTTAAATGAATATGATAATGAACCTAATAATTCTTTTTCAATATTTGGATCTGGTGGAGCAAATGAATATTCAAAGTCCTTTAAAAACTTTTTAAAAGCAAAAAATATTTGGAAAGAAAAGGATCTATATAAGTATTTAATAATGCAACAAGAAATATCAAATCTCTATTCCACTTATCAAATGACTGGTAAAAATGGTTATTTAGAAAATGATGCTGAAGGATACGATATGATGATTGGGCAAGGACAACAAAATATTGAAGCTATTTATATGTCTGATCCAAGAATTAAATTTGATTCTTTTAATTCAGAGGACAAAAATTGAAATGAAGCTTATAAAAGTAACTTTATTTTAAATAATAATGGTAAGTACAATAAGAGTTATGGAATAGGTAATAGTTTTTTAGAAAAAACAATAGTTGCAGATAGAATTATTGATAATAACTATAGTGAGTTTTCTGATAAGCAACCTGAAGAAATTGAAAATGATCCATCTATGAAAACCTATTTTTCAACAGGGTCAGGAATATATTTTATAAATAGAGATGGTAATAATGAAATTATTTATGACAAAATTAATCCATGAACTAACTCCAGAATTGCAGATTCAAATCCTACTTACCAATGAGATTTTTGAAGTTCAATAAAAAAATCAGATACAAACTCAATAAAAACAAATGACGGAGAAAAATTTGTAAGTCAAATAAATAACAAAGGTCAGTTAGCGCCATATTATGATTATTACAATCCTTATATGAAGGGTAACTCTATATCAATAGGAATGGGTTATGACTTTAATAACGATGGAAAAGTTATGCCTGGTATATGATCAAATAATGACTATTTTTGAAATTTAATGGGAACTAATTTGAGTAAAAGTAATTATAAGGTAAGTTTTTATATAAAGGCAAGTGATGAAGATAAAATAGGTAAGTCTTCAAATTCACAATTAGAAGATATTTTAAATAATACTCAAATAACATATACGGATTCTAAATTAAATGAAGGACCTAAAAGCATTGATACAATCATTGAAGAGAAAAGTAATGATGGGTGATATAAAATTAGTGCTGATTTATCATCTGCTCGAGGAATAAATAAAGATAATAGAATTGCTAAACTTGGATTAAAAATTAATCCACAGAATAATAATAATTTTATTTTTTCTGTTGGTGGATTTGAAATTAATAAGGATGAGATTGATTCTAATCAAGAAACAATAGTATCAAAAATAAATAGTGAATATATTGTTAAAAGAGAAACAAATAATAATAATATAAATATTAGATTTAATTGAGAAACAAATAATTCAAGTGCAAGTTATTTTCAAATTTATTACTCAACCGATGGTAGAAAATGATATTATCAAGGTCAAAATAATTTAAATAGTCACTATATTAGAGAACTTAATGAAAACTCAGAAAATTATATATATTTAGGAATACAACCTATTTATAATGATGGTATAGTTGGAGATATATTTTATTCCAAAATAAGTACAAATTATAATTATTAAAATTAAATATTTATAATAGAAAAGTTACATATCTGTAACTTTTTTTAATTAATTTAAATTATGTAATTAAATTGAATTAAGAAGATTCTAATATATATCTAACTATAAAAAATAAATATAACGCTTTTCCTAAATAAATAAAAATTTTAGTGTAAAATTTTAAAGTAAAGTTTTCAAATGCAAAGGAGTTTTAATATGGGAAGAGCACATGAAGTTAGAAAAGCAAGTATGGAAAAAACAGCTGCTATGAAATCAGCAATTTATGGTAGAGCTTCAAAAGAAATTTATATGGCTGCAAAAGCTGGTAGCAAAGATCCGGATTCAAATTTAGCTCTTAGAAGTGCTATTGATAAAGCAAAATCAAAGCAAGTTCCAGCTGATGTAATTCAAAGAGCAATTAAAAAGGCTGAAGGTGGAGATGCTGATAATTATACTTCAAATAGATATGAGGGTTATGGACCAGGGAATTCAATGATAATTGTTGATTCACTAACAAATAATGTTAATAGAGCTATTGCTGAAATAAGAGATGCATTTAATAAGAATGGTGGTAAGATTGCTAACAGCGGAGCTGTCTCTCACTCATTTCAAGCGGTAAGCATTTTTGCATTTGATCAAAAAAATGTTGAACAAACATTAGAATTATTAATGGAAACAGATTGTGAAGTAAATGATGTTGTAGAAGAAGAAAATATGACAGTGATTTATGCACCTTTTAATTCATTTAATCAAGTTAAAAAAACTTTAGATTCTGCTGGTATTAATAATTATAATATTGCAGAAACTACAATGTTAGCAGATGAAATGATTACAATAACAGATGCTGCAATAAAAATTAATTTTGAAAAATTAATTGAAAAATTAAATCAATTAGAAGATGTTCAAGATATTTATCATAATGTTGAGAATTAAAATATAAAGGGGTTCTATGACAAAAAAAATTTTACTTATTTCAACTATTTGTTTACAATTCATTTTAATGATTTTTTCATTAGCAATATTTATAAATAAATCTAGTTTAGAAAGAAGTGTCTATTTAGATTTCAAGCTAACAAATGAAATGAAAGAAAACTTTAAGGGGAAAGAAAAATTACATGCTTTTTCTACAGATGCCTATGAAAATTATGCTTTGTATATCCCAAGCGAAGAAAGTAACTCAATGGAAAATGCTGAATTTTATGGTGATATAGAAAAATATAATTATTTAAATAATGAGCATTCAATAGATATTTGAGAAAATGATTTTAATACTGCGCAAATAGTGGTAGTGGTTAATGAGAAATTTGACTCGATAGAAGTTGAATTAGAAGAATTAATAAATGAACAAGACTTTGAAGTAGAATTCGGATTTAATGAATTTATTTATGCCAGTGATTATAAATTAACTAATGGTATGAAAAACCCATTTGGTATTCAACAAACATTACTTGTTCCAGAAAAAATTAATAATAGAAAAGTTTTAAATAATGTTTATGAAAATAAAGTTTATATAATAAATGTTTCTGTAAAATCAAATGAGATTAAAAATGAGACAGTTGAAAAACTTAATTTCAAAATTACTGGTAAAAATGAAAATGAAAAAGATTTCTCTATTAATAATCAAATAACTTTAAATTTATTTGATATAAATTATGATGATTATAAAGAAGCAGATTATAATATTTTTTATTTTCCTGAATGAACATCTGCTTATTATAATAGTGTTTTTAAAGAAAATGAAAATAGAGGAGTTCCAATAGGAATTGAAGATAAATTGTCTTTTGATGAATATCTTGATTTTAATTGAAATAAATATTGAAAAAATGAGTATGAATCACTTGCAGAACTTGGAATGGATTCTTTTCAATTGAGAATTGATGATAGTTGAAATAATAATTGAGATGATGAAAGAGAGTTTCATAATCTTTGAAAAGTAAGAAGAAAATCTCTAAACTTCACTCCGTGAAGATATAAAGGAGATTTTAATACAATTAATTCTAAGGAAGAATTTATTAATATTGAGGACATTCAAGATGATCTTTATATTGATGAAAGTGACTGAAATACTTTTGATACATATTTAAATCTTTTATCTGATGCTGGAATGAAGCATGGTTTTGTTAATTCAACAAAATCTGGTTGAACTACAGATAATAAAACTCTTAACATTTATAATGAAAAAACAGAGGAATATTTTTATGTTAATGGTTCTTTAAATTATAGTGTAGGACAGGGTTTTATGAATTGATGATTTAAAGAATTTAAAAAGCATGTAGATAATAAAAAACCAAAATGAGCTAATGAAATAAAATTATATTATTATTTAGATGAAATAAATTCTGGTGAAGTTATAAAAACTAATGAATGACTAAAAACAGTTGATCCAAATAAAGATTATTTAGGAATGGCTTTCTCAGATTGAGAAAGAGATATTGATTATAAAAATATTGAAAGTTATGATCATATTGATTATGCATGGACTCATTTGCTAGATATTTATAATGAGAAAAATAAGAACTATAACAATTTTAAAAAATTTAGAAATAAGAATAATCTAAAAAGTGGTGAATACTTTTTAGATTCAGATAGTACTTTTAGTTTAACAAGATCAGAACCTGGAATATTAGGATATATACAATCTTCACTTTATAAGCAAGGTGAACCACATTATATGAAATATATATTAAATGGATGAGAAGAGGGCCATTCTGCTTGATCATCTGATTTTAATGACTATAGTTTTATAGATATAAGTTATGTGTCTGGAGATACCTTATTTACTTATCCACAATATGATACACAAAAAGATAAGCAAAAAATAATTGAAATTGCAGATATTAATTCTGATGAGAATTTTAAATTTATGCCTTCAACTAGGCTTTTACAATTAGCTGTAGGAACAAATAATGTTAATAAAATTAATTATTTAATTGATAAAAATTATTTTTCAGAAGAATTTTTATACAAAAATATAGCACAAACTCTTAAATTAGGTAAAAAACTTAGTGGTACAAAATTTGATTTAAACTATAATAAAACTGTATTTGATAAGAATATAATGTCAAATAAAACAAATCTTGAGAAATATATGTCAAGTAAAAAAGGATATGATGAAATTCAGGGTTATAAAAATATTATTAATAAATTAAAAATAGAAACTAGAAGATATAGAGGAGATAGATAAAATGATTGAGTGATATATGATTATTTTAGAACTTATTGGCTATATGTCCTTATTATTTGCTATTGTAACTTTAGTTTGATTTATTTTTGGATATACTATTTTTTTAGTAAATAAGAAAAAGACCAAAATAAATTGAATATTTCTATCAATTAATATTTTTATTTTTTTGCTAATAATAGTTTTATCAATAATATGGGGAATTAGTCTAAGAGCACCAGAATTATTAAATGGATTTGATAATACAAATGAAAAGTCCAAATTATTATTAGTTAAGATGACAGTTACCTATACTACTTTTTCTATAATTTGCTTTACATATGCCTTTAGTTTTTCAAAGTTTTTTGGAAAATTAGTTATAGAAGATAAAACTTATTTTTTTGGAAAATTAGTTTTAAAAAATAATAAAGAAATTAAGGAAGAAGTAGTTAATAAAGATTAATTTGATAAAATAAAAATCAATAGATACTAGTCTATTGATTTTTATTTTATCAAATTTTAATTCTTTTTGATTTTTCAAGATACATTTTGTCTGCCGGTTTTGTTTCATAAACACTATGAAACTCATCAATATTTATTAAAACTCCATTACATCTAAACTCCTCAGGTGAGTGAGGGTCTATTAAAAGACGAGTATTTTTTAATTCATCAGTAGACTTTCTCATTCAAATAGTTGCATAATTTTCAAAGAATAGTTTTATATCCTCTTTACATTGAGTCTTGCAAATATCTAGAGCTGCTGCAACTCCACTTAGATCTCCAATATTTTCACCTAATGTTAATTTTCCATTAACATTAGTTCCATTAACTTCATATGAGTTATATTGCTCAACCAATTTTTGAGTTCTTAAGTTATATTGTTTATAGTCTTCTTCAGTTCATCAATTTTCAAAATTTCCATTTTTATCAAATTTACTTCCTTCATCATCAAATCCATGACTTACTTCATGACCAATTACAGCACCAATACCACCTAAATTTTTAGCTCTTGGTTCTTTAATATCATAAAATGGTTTTTGCAATATTCCAGCTGGAAAACAAATTTCATTTGAAGTGGGATTATAGTAAGCATTAACAGTTTGGGGATTCATATATCATTTTGTTTTATCCACAGGAAGATTTATTTCATTTAATTCTTTTTCAATAAAATGTTTTGAAAGATTTCTAATATTTTCAAATAAATTCCCGCCTTGTTCATAGCTTTTAATTTCAATTTTTGAATAGTCTTCAAATTTATCTGGAAAACCAATTTTCACTGTAAACGAGTTTAATTTATCAATAGCTTTTGCTTTTGTAGTATTACTCATTCATTCTAAATTATTTATTCTTTTTGAATAGACTTTAATTAAGTCTTTTACAATTCCTAGAACATCCTCTTTTGATTCTTGTGAAAAGTGTTTTTTTACATATTCTTTTCCTAATAATTCTCCCAATCTTGAGTTTGTGAATTCAACAGCTCTATCAATTTCAGGTTTCATTTCTTTAACACCACTAAAGATACTTGAATAATTAAAATTTATTTGATATAAATCTAAACTTAATATAGATGAGAAGGCTATTAAAGTTTTTATTTTCAAGAAATCCTTTAATTCATCTATTTCAAATTTATTAAGCATTTCATTTAATTTTTCTAAAAATTTAGGTTCAGATAATATTAATATTTCAGCTTTTCCATATTTTGTTTGAGTTAAATACTTATCTCAGTTAATAAATGAGCAATATTTATTTAAATCACTTATTTTAACAACATTATAAATATTTTCAGGACTTCTCAATTCTTCTTGCTTTAACATACTTTGAGATATTTCTTTTTCAAAGTTATAAACTAAATTAAAAATACTTTTTGTCTTAAATTGTAATTTTGAAGCTTTTGAAATATCTTCTAAATATATTTTATAAGCTGCTTTAATATCTTTATGCCTCGGGTGATTTTCATCGTAAAAATCTCTATCTGACATACCCAAACCCATTGAACCTATCATTAAGGCTCTTTTATTACTATCTTTAAAATCAGAATCTATTCCTTTTGAGTGAAAAAATGATATATTAAATCTTTTAAAAGATTCTATTAAGAAATCAGTAAAGTTTTCTTTTGAATTTAATGAATCAATTAATTCCATTATCTCCATTATTGGAGTAATTCCTTGTTCATTTCTTTTTTTTACATTTAAGTAATTTTCAAAAATATTAGTTATTTTTTCTTGATCATCTTTTAAATCATACTTTTTAGATTTAAATTCTAAAATTAATTCCTTAATATCATCCATTGATTTTTTATGTAGCATCTCAAAACTACCTCATGATGGATATCCAATTGGCAATTCAGTTTTATCAATTCATTCCTTATTCATATAGTCAAAGAAATTATCTTGTGCTCTTATTTTTTTTGACATAAATACATCTCCTTTATACAAATTAGATTATAGACTAATAAGGAAATAAACAATACAAAAGAGCTAAAAGTAGATTTGGATAATTTTGTTATAATTATTTATATAAGGGGTATTCAAAATGAATCGCGATATTATTTTATTAAGAACTGTTGAAGTAGCTGCAATTGCTTCATATAAATATATTGGTAAAAAAAACAAAAACTTAGTAGATCAAGCTGCAGTTGAAGCCTTTCAAGTAATGTTAAAAAATGAGAAGGGCTTTAAATTAAAAGTAGTAAATGGAGAAGGAGAGTTAGATGAAGCTCCTATGCTATTTGTAGGTCAAATACTTGGTGATTTAGAAGATCCTAGCGTTTTAACATATGATGTTAGTGTAGATCCTGTCGAGGGGACTCATCCAGCGGCATATAATTATGCTGGAAGTATTTCAACAATTGCTTTTTCAAGAGAAAATACAATGTTGCAGCTTCCTGAAATGTACATGGAAAAGCTCTTTGTTAGGACAGAATTTAAGGAGTGCATTAATTTATCCAAGGGAGTAATTTATTCGATTGAAGCAATGCAAATTCATGCTAAAAGAAAAGATTTGAAGTGTATTATTTTAGATAAACCACGTCATCAAGAAATTATAAGAAAAATGAATGATATGGGAATAATTGTAAGACTTATCCAAGATGGAGATGTATTGGCAGCAATTGATGTTGTCAATGGAGAAGCTGACTTTGTTTATGGAATAGGGGGAGCACCTGAGGGATCACTCATGGCAGCTCTTGCAATTTCAGCTGACTGTAAAATGCAATCAAGGCTTGTAAGATATGAAGAAGTTTGACCAAATGAATTAGAAACATTTGAAAGACAAAATAAAGAACGCGCTTGATTGGAAAAATATAATCTTGATTTTGATTCAATATTACATGATTTAGATTTGATTGATGATCATAAAGTTCGTTTTTTTGCCGCAGGATTAACTGCAGGGGGAACTTTAAAACCAGTAGACTATAAAAATGGTAAATTCTATGTAAATGCTTTCATGTCTTCGCATGGAATAGTTAGAAACTTTAATTCTATTTATGATGTAAAAAAAGTAAATTCATTAAAGCCGGAAATTAAATTTTTATTTGACAAATATAAGAGATAGTATTTTAAAGTTATATAATTATTTTAAAGAAAGGTGAACTTATGGACTCTTTAAATAAGATACTTTTAATTGCATTGGGATTATCATTAATTTCTCTAATAACTATAAGAATTTTTAATACTTTTAGTTTAAATAAAATAATAATCCATGAGATAAATACAGCAGATAGCAATATTTCAAGTTCAAAAATTGATTCAATGATCTCTAAATTTAAGGTATATTTGAGAGCAGAAGAATTAAATGTTATTTATGGTGAAACTGAAAGTTATTCAAGAATTAATCAAATGATAAATAAAAGAAAAAAACAGATAGTAATACCAAAATGAATAATGCCAAGCGTTGGATATGAATTGGATTATATATTAGCAAGTATTTGATTTAATACTAAGCTTTATCAAAAAGATAAGGATATAAAAAAATTTCAATTAATAGTTAAGTGAATACCTTTATTTTTATATACTATTTATTATTCAACTTTAATTATTGCAATAGTTTTTTCTTTTTTAGATAAAACATCAATCATTAAAGAAAATCCTTCCAAATTTTTAATTTTTATTTTTGAAAAGCCAATATTTGAGTTTATTTCTATTAGTTCATTTTTATTTATTGTTACTTTAATGTTTTTTTCAAATAGTTTAAAAAATGGCTTAGAGGAAAAATATGAAATGGAAATTATTCAATTTGTAAAAAATGAATGTGAAAGTTATAAAAAAGATATTTCGATAGCAAGAATTTATGCAAAAGAATTTAATAAAATAGATTTTAAAGTTTTTAGATTTAATTCAAAAACTTCAAATTTAAAATTTGTTGGACCTTTCACATTACTTTAAGAAATAAAAAAATGAGATAAATAGAGTGACCAAAATTGTATTCACTTTATAATCTCATTTTTTATTTCTTATCCTTGGCCTAAACCTTTTTGTTTTCACTCAGCCATAATTTCTTCCTTACCACCAGGTTTAGAATATCTATCCTTGTATTGAATATATCTTTCTTTACATTCTTTTAATTCATTCATAGCTTCATTTGCAGAACCTCAACCATTAATTTTTACTTCTTTTTTTTGTAATGCTTTATACTGTAAAAAGAAATTTTCAATTTCATCTTTCAAGTGTTGAGGAACATCTTCTATTTTTTTATATGAATCAAATCTTCTATCATCTGCAAATACACCAAATAGTTTAGTGTCAATTTCACCAGCATCAATCATTTTGATTGATCCTAAGATTCTAACATTAACTCCAACCCCAGGAAGTGTAGGGTATGTTACAAGACTTATAACATCTAATGGGTCTCCATCTCAATCAAGAGTTTCTGGAACAAATCCATATTCTCCTGGATAAAAATTAGCTCCGTATAAAACTCTATCTAAACTAATTTCATTAGTATTAATATCATATTCATATTTATTTGAGCTACCTTTTGGTATTTCAACAATCATCTTAATTACATTTTTTTCCATCATTAAGTTCTCCTTTATAAAATTATTTTATATTAAATTATTTCAAGTATAGCAATACTTTCTAAAATAAATGTTTATTGATAAGTTTAACAAGTAATTTAGTAGTTAATAAAAAAATAATCAGATTAACTCCTAATTTGGCAATTGAAACTCCAAATCCTGTTCATAACAAAATATTTCATCCATAACTATTCTTTTCAGGAACAATTCCAGGATATAAAACTTCATATCATTCAAAAATAAAATGTTGATTACAAATAAGAGAAATAAATGCAGAAATCATAATTGCTAAAGTTCCTGATATTGCTATTAATAATAGATACCACTTTAGTTGATTCTCTTTTTTAATTTTAAATAGTACAATTTTCTTTAATGAAAAAAATATAATTGCAAAAGATATTATAAATGTTAAATCAGAGATAGTCATTGCTAAGACACCAATATAATTGCTTGGAAGAGGTAAGACCATTCTGAGCGAATTTGCTGCAATATTAAATATGGCAGCATAGAAAACATTTGTTGTTAGATATATAAATAAAATTCCAATTAAAGATATTTCTATTGTAAAAGCTTCTGCTATTGCTAAACCACCAATAGTGTATTTACTTATAATAGTAAAAAGTATTTCAATTGCAAAAAGCATAGCCAATAAAGATATTCTTTTTATATCTAGAACAAAATTATCTTTTAGTACCATTCTTCAGTTATATCTATTTATTTCTGCAAAGTCATATTTATGACTTCAGAAATTATAAGTATTTTCCATTTTAACTCCTTTGAAATAAAAAGCCCTTACTATTTAAAAAAAAGAAAAGGGCGTTTAGTATACAACAAAA
The DNA here is from genome assembly GCF_964019925.1 of Spiroplasma endosymbiont of Cantharis nigra. Taxonomy (NCBI): domain Bacteria; kingdom Bacillati; phylum Mycoplasmatota; class Mollicutes; order Entomoplasmatales; family Spiroplasmataceae; genus Spiroplasma; species Spiroplasma endosymbiont of Cantharis nigra. The sequence continues at coordinate 762,839 of NZ_OZ026470.1, read as the reverse complement.
TTAAAAACTAAAAAGTTTATAAAAATGTTATGGTATTTTCTCTCATCCGGACTTTACCGTCGGTTTCAGAATTTCACTGAATCAACTCTTTTACAAGTTCATGGACTATTACCATCGGTAAGGAATCACACCTTGCCCCGAAAATACACACAATATTATTATAAACAACAAATAAAAAAAGTAAAAATTATAAAAATTATAATTTTTAATTATAATTTTTATAATTTAGTATATAATATTTTTGAACAATAAAAGGAGAAAAAATATGGAAGATAAAAAACATGAAATACCAGATCATGATGATGTAAAAGAGGGTAAAAAAGACCATTATCATGATGAACACCACTTTGATTCTCTAGGTAACCACGATGATATAAATGATACTGATTTTCATTGAAAAAATAGCTTATTTACAAGTCGTAGAAATTTAACATTTAAAATAACTCTAACAGGAGTTTTCTTAGCATTAGCTGTAGCATTATCAGCATTTGAAATGTTATATGAGCAATTATTAGATAAAATACCATTATATGGTGTGGCCATTCCATTTAGAATATTGGATATTTTAGTTATAACATTATCACTTGCAGCACTAGGACCAATCTTTTCTGGAATAATAGCATTTATAGTGCCATTTATTCACTTAATAGATGCTCACAACCCATTAACTTTAGTAATTGATAGTTTTGGCTATTTTGCATCAATTTGATTGATGTGATTTGTCTATTACTTTATTTTTAGAAATTCAAGTATTCATAAGCATCCAATTAAAAGCGTAGATAGATTTAAAAGATGAACACCAATAGTTATTTATGTACCTGTAATAACAATAATTTATACACTATTAGTATTTTTAATGTTATACATTACAACAAATAGTGATCACGGTCATACTCATAATCATTTTTCAACAGGAATGATTATTTCATATCATGAGGCTCATTCAGGAGAATGAACAAGTATAAAAGAAAATTTAGGAATCTTTATAGGTGTTATTTCAGCAATAGAATTAGTTAGATTTTCAATTTGCTATACATTATTTGCAGTAATAGAACCTCAAGTTAAAAAAATTAATCACTTTTACAAGTAAAAATAAATTTTTTGAATTTTTGACCTTTTATTTGATAGAATGTATATGAAAGTTGAAAATAGTGAGGTAAATAAAAAAATGGCAGGAAAAAAACCAGTATTTGTTTCTATGGACTTAGGAACAGCATATACATTAGTTTATATTGAAGGAAACGGAATAGTTTATAATGAACCTTCAATAGTAGCTTACAAAATTAAGGAAAATAAAATTATAGCAGTTGGTGCAGAAGCATATAAAATGATTGGTAAAGGAAATAAAAACCTGAGAATTGTTAGACCAATGGTTGATGGTGTTATTACTGATATCAAAGCTACTCAAGCTCAATTAAATTATATTTTTGCAAGACTTAGATTAGAAAAGACTCTTAAAAATTGTGTAATGTTATTGGCTTGTCCATCAGCAATTACTCAATTAGAAAAAACAGCACTTAAAAAAATTGCAATTAGTTTAGGAGCAGGAGAAGTATTTATTGAAGAAGAAGTAAAAATGGCTGCTTTAGGTGGAGGAGTTAACATTAATGCTCCTACAGGAAGACTTGTTGTTGACATGGGTGGTGGAACAACTGATGTTGCAGTTATTTCATCTGGAGATATAGTTATTTCAAAATCTATTAAAATAGCAGGTAACTATTTAAATGAAGAAATTTTAAAATTCATAAGAGCACAATATGGAATGGAAATTGGAATTAAAACAGCAGAGATTATCAAAATTAATATTGGTTCACTTGCTAAATTTATTGATGAAAAATCAATGAAAGTTTATGGACGTGACGTTGTTTCTGGGTTACCAAGAGAAATTGAAATTACACCAGAAGAATTAAGAGAAGTATTAAAAGTTCCTTTATCAAGAGTTATTGAATTAATAGTTCAAGTTCTTGAGATGACACCTCCAGAATTAGCTGGAGATATCTTCAGAAATGGAATAGTATTATGTGGTGGAACAGCACTAATTAATGGTATTGCAAAATATGTTGGAGATACTTTACAGTTGCCAACTAAAGTTGGAGAACAACCATTATTAGCTGTTATTAATGGAACAAAAAAATATCAATCAGAAGTATTTGATCAATTAAGAAGAGTAAAAGAAGAAATAAGTTATTAATAAAAAAATCCTAATATTAGGATTTTTTTTATTTAACTTATAGTGGAAAAAATTCTAAATTATAATTAAAAACTATAATATTTTTTTAACTATGATATAATAATTTTGAAATTATAAGAAATTATAATTTCGCATTATCAAAAAAAAGAAAAGATATTAGACTGTCCAAAAGGCTAATTATTTTATAGTTGTAATAAATAAATTTAATAGACTATTAATGAGTGAGTTTTATTAGATAAGTTATTATTATAAAATATTAATAAATAAATGAATAAAAAAAATTCTCTTTTGAGAATTTTTTTTATTCATCACCAATTTTAACTGCACCAGTAGGGCAAACCATTTGGCATTCAACTAATTCTAGATCATTTTCGTTTGCTTCAGCGAAACCATCATCATCCATGAAAAGAGTCTCAGTTTCATCAATTTGCACACATGCCATACATCCTATACACATTGATTTATCAATTCAAGTTTTCTTCATAAAAACCATCTCCTTTTCTTTAATATAATAACAATAATTTCAATTATTTCCATATTTAATTTATAATATATAAGTTAATGGGGTGAAAAAAAGATGAACCTAACAAGAATGGAACGTAATAAGCCAATTCATGAAAAAGTGAAGAAGGAAATTGCTTATAAAAAAAATATACAAGATGAAAAATCAGTAATACATTCAACTTTTGAAAAATTGAAAATGATAGATTTAGATTTTTTTAAAGAAAAGTTATCAATTTTTGATGCAAAACATGAATTTGAAAAACCTTATCTAGATAGAGATAAGTCGTCAAGTTTATTTCCTGAAGATTTAAAATATGAAATGAAATTAGAAATATCAGAACTTAAAAAAATTGGTTTAAATCAAGTTAATAAAAATTTTATTAGTGAAGTTGAAGAAGATGAAAGTTCACTTAATCTAAGAAATGATAAGTATATTAATTTGTATAATAGTTTACAAGCAAATGATAAAAATTTTCAAAGAAATATTGATAAGTTAAAAGAAAAGCAAGCTTGATTAAAAACTAATCCTCAAGACATTTCAATGACAACTGTTCAACAAGTAAGAAGTAAAGATAATAGAAGTACTCAGCAAATGATAATAGAGGTTAGTGAAAAAAATGAAAAAGGTTTAAATAGAGTTTTGAAAACCTGAAAATTACAAGAAAGAAAATATAGATTTAAATGAGTTTTACCAATTTTAATTGTTTTAGCAGTATTAATGTTTTTAGCAATAATAATTCCAATATTTGTAATAGGAGGATAATGTAATTGAAATATATTAATATCGCAGTAGACGGTACAGCAGGTTCTGGTAAAAGTTCAGTTATGAAAAGAATAGCTGTAAAGTTGAAAATGAATTTTATAGATACTGGAGTTATGTATAGAGCTTTTACTAAATTTTGTTTAGATAATAAAGTTGATTTTTTAAAGGATGCTGAAATTGAAAAACAAATTAAAAGCTTTAATTTTGAATATATAAATGAAAAGTCTATATTAGTAAATAATATAGAATATGGAAAAAGTATTTTTGACTATGATGTGGCAGAAAATATTAAATATGTAGCAAAAAATAATAAGGTTAGAGAATTTATGGTTTTGGCTCAAAGAAAAATGACTCAAAATAAAAACAATATTGTCATTGGAAGAGATATTACTACAGTTGTTCTTCCAGAAGCGGAATTAAAAATATATTTTGATTGTTCAGTTGAATCAAGAGCAGAAAGAAGATTTAATCAAAATAAAAGAAGAAAAATAAAGCCAAATGTTTATGAAGATATTTTAAGGCAAATTCAACAAAGAGATGATTATGATAAAAAAAGAGAAATGGGTGCACTTAAAATAGCGCCTGATGCTTGATATTTAGATACAAGTAAATTAAATATAAATAAAGTAATTAGATTAATTTTAAACAAAATAGAAAAACTTAAATAGTAATTACTTTTTAAGGAGGTGTAGTTTATGGCAAGAAAAGGAATTGTAGCAGTTGTTGGAAGACCCAATGTTGGTAAATCTACACTTTTTAATAGAATAATCAGAGAAAAAAAAGCTATTGTTGAAGATAAACCTGGAGTCACTAGAGATAGAATGTATGGTAAAGCTGAATGACTAACTTTACCTTTTATTGTAGTTGACACAGGTGGAATAACTTTACAAGATAGTCCATTTTCAAAAGAGATAAGAATGCAAGCAGAAATTGCAATTAAAGAAGCAGATGTTATTGTTTTTGCAATTAATTATAAAGATGGAATAACTCAAGAAGATGAAGCAGTTGCTAAGATACTTTATAAGACTAATAAACCTGTAATTCTTGCTGTCAATAAATATGATAAAAAGGATCAATTTGATGAGTCTTTTACTTTTATGACTTTAGGTTTTGGTGAACCGTTTATGATATCTTCTACTCACGGTATTGGAATAGGAGATTTGCTGGATAAAATAATTGAAAGTTTTCCAAAGTTTGATGAAAGTCAAGAAAGTGATGAACTTAAACTAGCAATTGTTGGAAGACCCAATGTTGGTAAATCAAGTTTAGTGAATTCATTAGTTGGTGAAGATAGAATGATAGTTTCTGAAATTGCGGGAACAACAGTTGATGCAGTGGATAGTAAAATAAAATATAATGGAAATAGTTATACAATTATAGATACTGCTGGTATGAGAAAAAAAGGTAAGATTTATGAAAATCTTGAAAAATATAGTTACTTAAGATCAATAAGTACGATTAATAAGTCAGATATCGTTTTATTAATTTTAGACTCGAGTGAAAATATTAAAGATCATGATACAAATATTGGAGGTTTTGCTTTTGAAGAGAATAAACCTATAATAATTATTGGTAACAAATGAGACTTAGTTCAAGATAAAGAAACCAATACTATGAAAAGAAAAGAAGAAGAAATTAAGGCTTATTTTAAGTATTTAAATTATGCAAAGGTTTTATTTATTTCAGCAAAAGAAAATAAAAGAATACATAAGATATTTGATATTGTTGATTTAGTTCAAAAAAATATTAAAAAAAGAATTAGAACGAGTTTATTAAATGAAGTTTTTAATAAGGCTCAATTAATTAATCCTGCTCCAAATCATAATAAAGGTAGATTGAAAATATTCTATGCTTCTCAAGTAGAAGCATACTTACCAACATTTGTTTTATTTGTAAATAATCCTGAATTTGTTCACTTTTCATATAAAAGATTTTTAGAAAACCAAATTCGTTCACAATTTGATTTTAGTGGTGTACCAATAACTATAATTTTTAGAGAAAGGAAATAATAATATGCAAAAAGAAAAAATAGCAATAATAGGGACTGGGGCTTATGGAACAGTTTTAGCTAATGTTTTAGCAGACAATGGCCATGATGTAATTATGTATGGAATTGAAGAAACTCAAGTTGAAGATATTAATAATAATCATTTGAACTCTAAATTCTTTCAGGATTTACTAATTAATTCAAACATAAAGGCAACAACAGATTTTGCAGCAGCCATGGAAAAAGCAAATATTGTAATTTTAAGTGTACCAACTTTTGCTTTAGATAACGCAATTGAAAATGTAATAAAATTTGGAAAGCGTGAAATGCATATAATAAATGTAGCCAAAGGTTTAGATGAAGAAAATCTTGATTTATTAAGTAAAAAAATTAAAAAAAGATTTCAAGGTAAAGATGTTATGAAATCTTATGGTGCAATTTATGGACCTTCTGTTGCAATTGAAGTAATTATGAGAAAACCAACTTGTGTTATGAGTTGCAATGAAGATGAAAAAACTGCTATATATATCGCAAATTTATTTTCTAATGAATACTTTATTGTGAAACCCACAACTGATGTAGTTGGGTGCGAAGTTGCAGCAGCATTAAAAAATAGTGTTGCGATTGCTGCAGGATTGCTGCATGGTTTTTCAGCAGCAGATAATTCAAAAGCATCATTAATTACAATAGGAAATGCAGAAATATATACTATAGCAAAACAATTTGGAGCTAAAATAGAAACATTTATGAATTTTGCAACACTTGGTGATTTGATTCTAACTGCTTCATCATTAAAATCAAGAAACTTTTCATTAGGAGTTCAAATTGCTCAAAAAGATGATGCAAAGACTGTTTTAATTTCTCATAAGAATACTGTTGAAGGAGTTTTATCTTGTAAGTTAGCTTATGAGATAAGCCAGAAATATAAAATTAAAGTACCAATGTTTGAAATACTATATAAAATACTATACAATAATCATAAGCCTAGTGCGTTAGTAAATGACTTTTTCCAACATGCTAAGGTAGTATAGAGATAGGGGTGGATAGCCATGACAAAAAAAGAATTATCAGAAAAAATTTCAGTAGAATTTGGTAATACAAAAGCTGATGCTGAAAAAATGATTAACTTCGTATTTGATGAAATTATAAATGCTCTAGTTAATAAAGATGAAGTTGCAATAGCAGGATTTGGTAAATTTGTTACTGCTGAAAGAGCAGCACGTGAAGGTGTTAACCCAGCAACTGGAGCAAAAATCCAAATTGCTGCAACAACAGTAACAAAATTTAAAGTAGCTAAACAATTAAAAGAAGCAGTAGCTAAATAATAAGAACAAAATTTAAAAGACTTGCAAATAGCAAGTTTTAATTTTGTAAAAAAATATGTTTGAACTTTTTAAAACAGGGTTAATAAGCAAAAAAACTCTTTTAATTTTAAATTATTCAAAAATTAAAATTAATGAAAATCAATTAGCTATTTTACTAATAATTATGGAGTTATCAAATGATGACCAAAAAAATTTTACACCTTCACAAATAGCAGAGCATATGATACTTTCAAAAGAAGAAATTGAAAAAGAAATATCTTTATTATTAAAAAATCGAATTATTAAATTGGAACAAAAAGGTAAAAAAACTATCCTTGATCTTACACCTTTATTTAATAGGTTGCTTGTAGAGTTAGAAGAAAAACATTCTAAATTAAGAAATGATAATACATATAACTTTATTGAGAAACTGTTTGACTATAAACTTACAGATAATGAAATAGATAAAATTGAAAATTTTATTGAACTTGGTATTTCAAAACCAAAGATTATGTCAATAATTGATGAATGTAAAATTAATAATATTAAAGATTTATTGAAGAAGCTAGAAGATAAGTCAAAAGAAACTTCTGTAAAAATAACTATGTATAATTGATTAAATGATTAAAAATATCATTAAAATTAAAACTAATACCTGAAAAACTTATTTCCAAGAAATTATCTTTGAAATACTGATAGGGTATTTTTTTAATTTTTATATTCTCTAATTGATTTATATGGATAATATATATTTTTTCATATAAATGAAAATATATTATTAGAAAAGCTAATCCATAATTTTTATTTACTAATCTTAATTTTTCAAATTGTTTTTGAGAAAGATTATTTAAATTAAAATAGTCCTTCTCAGATTCCTTGGCTTCAAACTCTAAATAAGCTCCTTTTCATAAACCAATATAATCACAAAAAAAGTTCTTCTTTAATCTTGCTGTAATAATATTATCTTTAACTGAAATAATATTATTATTAATAGGTATTTTATAAATAAAACCACTATTTTCTTCAATAATACTTATACTATTATTTATAATAGTTTCTAAATACATTCCTTTATTTTTTAATATCAAAATTTCACCCAAATATATTAGTCGATATATCTCTACAAAAAATTATAAAATGAGATACAATTAGACTAAATGGGGGCATAAAAAAATGGCAGATTTTATAAAATTAACTAAACAAGAAATTATTGATAAAGATTTTGAAGTTGAATATAAAGGTTATAAAGTAGAAGAAGTTGATGCTTTTTTAGATATGATAGCAGAAGATTATAAATTTTTCGAAGAAAAAAATATTAAAAAAGAAAAGGAAATAGGAACTTTAAAAGAAAATATTAATAGATTATCAAATGAATTAACAGAAACATTGGCAACTTTAAAATTAAGTGAAAGTCAAATGGAAGCATTAGCAAGAGCAGGATTAAATAGTTCAGATCTTATTAAGAGAATTTCTAATTTAGAAAAAGAGAGATATAATAAGTAATTTAGTATAAAATAAACAATGAGATTAACTTTGAATCAACTGCTATATTTGAAAAATAATATAGAGGAAACTCCACGCTTGCACATTCTGAGATGAATGTAGTGTTTGTGCTAGAGAAAAAAATAACTTTAGGTACCAATTTATTGGTAACGACTTAAGTATAGTCTAAGGGCATTTATGCCTATGATAAGCTTTTTAAAGTGCCACAGAGACGATTAGCTAGAAATAGTGAAATGGAACGGGTAAACTCCACAAGCAAGAAACTCAAATTTTGGTAGAGGAGCTTAAGGGCGAGGAATTCAACAAGCCTTTGGGATCGCATGCATAAGCGATAGATAGATAGTTGATGCACGTAAGTGTTACAAAACGTGGGTTATGATAATTTAATCTCACTATATTTTTTAAGGATTTGTATATGAAAAAATTATTTGAATATTTAAAATTAAATAATTTAACATTATCTACTTGTGAATCATTTACAGGAGGGTATTTTGCAAATCAAATAACAAATATCTCTGGAGCTAGTGAATATTTCAAAGGCTCATTTATTTGTTATTCTGATGATTTTAAAACAAAAATTTTAGGAATAGATATAGAAGTAATTAAAAAATATAGTGTTGTTTCAAAAGAAGTTCTAGCTTTAATGTTAGAAAAAACTTGTGAAAAAATTAATTCAGATATTGTTATTGGCTTTACAGGTTATGCTCCACCAAAATATGAAGATAACAAATCTGGTTTAAGCTTTATTGGTTTTAGATTTAAAGATAAAAATTTTATTTATAAATTTTTTATTAAAGAAAGTATTACAAGAGAAGAGTATAAACTTAGAGCAAGTGAATTTATTATTGAAAAAATTTTAGAAATTTAATTTTAATTCCTTATTGTCGATAATGATAATTGAGGAGGAAAATATATGATAGAAAAAATATTAGAGAAAAATACAAATGAGGTGCTTTTAAATATGAGTGATAATAATATTTATGATGATCCTGCTTTTAAAAGTGTATTAAAAGATATTGAAAAAACTTTTGGAAAAGGATCAATTATGAAATTAGGAGATGCTGCTAATTCAGCAATTGAAGTTATTCCAACAGGTAGTTTTTTACTTGACAGAGCTATTGGCGTAGGAGGATATCCTAAGGGTAGAATTATAGAAATTTATGGACCAGAATCAAGTGGTAAAACTACACTTTCTTTACATGCAATTTGTGAAGCACAAAAAAATAATGGTAGGGCAGCTTTTATTGATGCAGAGCATGCATTAGACCCAAAGTATGCTCAAAATATTGGTATAGATATTAAAAATTTAGTTGTGGCTCAACCTGATTCAGGTGAACAGGCTTTAGATATTTTAGAAATGTTAATTAAATCGAATACTATTGATATAGTTGTAGTTGACTCTGTTGCTGCTTTAGTTCCTAAAGCAGAATTGGATGGTGAAATGTCAGATCAACAAATTGGGTTACAAGCAAGATTGATGTCAAAAGCTTTAAGGAAAATTAATGGTATAGTTTCGAAAACTAATACTACAGTAATTTTTATTAATCAATTGAGAGAAAAAGTTGGTGTCATATTTGGAAGTCCTGAAATAACTCCTGGTGGAAGAGCTTTAAGATTTTATTCATCTATAAGATTAGAAGTAAGAAAAGGAGAAACAATATCTACAAATGGTGAGGCAACTGCAAATAAAGTTAAAATTAAAGTTGTAAAAAATAAAGTTGCACCGCCTTTTAAAACTTGTCAAATTACTATTGCATATAATAAAGGTGTAGAAAAAGATCTTGAAATTATTGAAATGGCTACAATATATAATATTTTAAATAAAGCTGGAGTTTGATATTCATATGGTGAAGAAAAAATTGGTCAAGGAAAAGAATCAGTGAGGGAATGATTTAATAATAATCCAGAAAAATACTTTGAGATTCAAGCTAAACTTAAAGAAAGTATTGAATAAATTTATAACTGTATTTAATGCAGTTTTTTTATTTTAAAATTTTTTATTAAATTTAAATTATTTTTATTTATAAAAATTATAAATAAAAATAATAAATCTAATTTATAATTTTTATATCTAATAAAGATATTAGAAATAGAAATTAGAGGAAAAAATATATGAAAAAAATCTTGACTTTATTGGGTTCATTTGGACTTATTGGTACAGCTAGCACAAGTGTTATTGCTTGTAACAATGTAAACTCTATTGAAAATACAGTAAAAAATTTGCAAAAAGTTTTAAATAAAGTAGCTGTTGAAACAGAAGAGGAGGCAATTAATGCAATTGAAGAAGCTGCAAAAAAAGTTGAAAATGTAATTATGGATGAATCAATTTTACCTACAAAAAACTTTGAAATTTTATTTTTTAGTGCAGTAAAAGAAGAGAGTGAAAGTGCCTCATTTAGTTTTAATGAAAATATAATTTCTAAAGCAGAGCATTCGCACGAACATATTCACTATATTATTACATATAAAAAAGCCCAATCAATTAATGAGAATTCTTCTTTTAATTGATCAGCTCAGAGTTTTACTTTTGAAGTTGAACTACATGTTGGATAATATTTTCAAATAAATAAAAAATATTATTATTTTTGTTTATTTTTTTTATTTATAAAATCTTCTTTGCTATTTATACTATTGTTATTAATTAATGTAAAATAATAACGTTGCATAAGGCAACACCACGCTTTTCTAGGATTGGAGAACAATGCTAGTTATGAACGATGATTTAGTACATGTGTATATTGCGATAATATCTTTTTTAATAGTGCTTTTAATTGTATTAGGTACAGTTATAGTATATTTAATTAAGTCTCGTCAGCGCAAATACATTTTAAAAAAAACATTAGACGAGTCAAAAGAAGTTAAAATGAAAATTCTTGCGGAAGCAAAAGCAGATGCAGCTTTAATAAAACTTAATGCTGAAAATGATGCTGAATATATCCGAGAAGAAATTTTAATTGAAACTAAAAATTTGAAACAAAAAAAAGAAAAATTCTTTGAAGAAATAGAAATTTTGAATAAGAAGGAAGAAGAACTAATTCAGGACAAAATTAATGCAAATAAAATAAAAAATGAATTAGCCATTCAAAAAAAGAAATTTCAGTTAGCTCTTGAAAATATTTCGAATTTAACTGAAGATCAAATAAAAACAGAATTATTTAATATTGTAGAAAATAAATATTTAAATGAACTTTCAAATAAAATTAAAGATTATGAAAATAAATTAAAAGTTAGAGCTGAAAAAAAAGCTTCTGATATTTTAATAGATGCAATGCAAAGTTGTCATATTGAAATCACTTCTGAAAAAAATACAACTTTTTTTGAAATTGAAAATGATTCTTGAAAAGGTAAAATTATTGGTAAAGAAGGAAGAAATATAAAAACATTTCAATCTTATGGGGGTGTTGATTTAATTATTGATGATACTCCAAATAGGGTGACAATATCTTCTTTTAATCCAATAAGAAGAGAAATTGCATATTTGACTTTAAGCGAACTTATAAAAACAGCAAGAATTCATCCGGCTACAATTGAAGAGCAATTAATAATTCAAGAAGAAAAATTGGATAAACATTGTTTGGAGATTGGAAATGAAGTCATGTTAAATTTAAATATTGATGATTTACCTGAAGAAATAGTTAAAATGCTAGGTAAATTAAAATTTAGACATAGTTATGGTCAGAATGCTTTGCAGCATTCAATTGAAGTTGCAAAGATATCTAGAAAAATTGCTTTAGAGATGGGTCTTGATGAAAAAATAGGACTTAAATCCGGTCTTTTACATGATATTGGAAAAGCTGTGGACTTCGAGCAAGAAGGAAGTCATGTAAAATTAGGAGTAGATATTCTAAAAAAATATAATCTAGAGTCTGAAATAATTAATGCAGTTGAATCACATCATAATGATGTTGAAAAAGAAACATACTATGCAGAAATTGTAGCTATAGCAGATACTATGAGTGCTGCAAGGCCAGGAGCTAGAAATAATGATGCAGATCAATATTTTATAAGAATGCAAGAACTTGAAGATATTTGTTTACAACAAGAAGGTGTTCTTAAAGTTTATGTTCTTAAAGCAGGAAGAGAAATAAGAGTTATGGTAAATCCATCTGTTGTAGATGATTATAGTATGAAAAAAATATCTTTAAATTTAAAAGAAAGCATTCAAAAAATAAATAAGACTCCAGGAGACATTTATATAACTATAATCCGTGAAAAACGAGAAGTAATAAGATTATAGGAAATGTTAACTAAGGAAAATAAATTCCTGTCTTAAGATTTATAACGCTAGTTTCAACTAGCGTTTTTAATTTATCTTCATTAAACTTTTAATTATAGATTTAAAAAAACTATAATTTTATTTATTATTAACCTTTACTTTTTAGATAATTATAATTATTTTTTGGCATTTCAAAAATGGGGTTTTTTGTTATAATTAATTGAGATTGGAGTGAAACTATGGGATTTGGAGATTTTTTAGCCAATAGAATGAAAAAGTCTATTGAAAAGAATTTAAAAAAAACTACTTTAAATAGTGATAATGTAAAAGATGTATTAAGGGAAATTAGATTAGCTCTTTTAGAAGCAGACGTTAATATTGATGTAGTTAAAAAGTTTATAGCAAACATTGAAGAAAAAGCTCAAGGTGTTTTCATTGAACAAGGTGTTAGAGCAGATCAACAAATGGTTAAAATAGTTCACGCAGAACTAGTTGAAATTTTAGGGAAAACAAATAAACCATTAGAAATAGATAAAAAGCCATCAATTATTATGATGGTTGGTTTACAAGGTGCTGGTAAAACAACAACAGTTGGTAAACTTTCCCATTTAATTACCAAAAAAAATAAAAAGAAAACACTAATGGTTGGTTTAGATATTTATAGACCAGGAGCTATTGATCAATTAGTTGAATTAGGTCAAAAAAATAATCTAGATGTTTTTGAACAAGGCAAACAAAGTCCTGTTAAAACTGCACAGCAAGCAGTTGATTATGCTCAAAAAAATGGTTATGAAGTAATAATTTTAGATACTGCAGGTCGTTTGCAAATTGATAAACAATTAATGGATGAACTTAATGAAATTAGAAAAGTTGTTTCTCCTCAGGAAATAATTCTTACTGTTGATGGAATGACTGGACAAGATATTATAAACGTGTCACAAGAATTTAATAACTTATTAAAATTAACAGGAGTTATTGTTACAAAACTTGATGGAGATGCTCGAGGGGGAGCAACATTCTCAATAACTGATATTACAAAACTGCCAATTAAATTTATTGGAGAAGGTGAGGGAATTGGAGCTCTTGCTGAATTTTACCCAAAAAGAATGGCTGATAGAATTCTTGGAATGGGTGATGTTGAAACATTATTTGAAAAAGCAGCTGATGTTGTTGACCAAAGAACAATGGAAAAAACAATGAAAAGAATGTTTGCAGGTCAATTTGATTTAGAAGATTTAAGAAATCAAATGGAACAAGTTGCAAAAATGGGAAATCTTGGAGGAATTATGAAAATGGTTCCAGGATTAAATGGTAAAGTTAGTGAAACACAAATTAATCAGGCTCAACAAAAACTTTGAGTTGCAAATATTTTAATGACTTCTATGACATTAAAAGAACGAAGAGAACCAAGACTTCTAAAAGCAATAACTAGAAAGCAAAGAATTTTAAAAGGTTCAGGTAGAACAGAAAAAGAATTTAATGAGCTTTTAAATCAATTTGATAAAGGTAAAAAGCAAGTTATTGAATTAACTAAATCACTTAAATCTGGAAAAATGCCAAATCTTGGTGGAATGAAATTTTAAAATTAAAAAACCAATAGATAATAATCTATTGGTTTTTATTTATTGGTTTTATTGGTAAAATCATTAGATTTTTTTGATAATTAGATTTTTACTATTTTAAAATAATAAAACTCCCTATATATTTTAATAAGTTTCATTTTATTAAAATACCTTAGAGAGTTTTATTTAATTTCAATTTTCTTTATCTCTTTTTCTCTTTGAGAAATAGCTTGTAATTTTTTATTAGCTTCTTCAATTGTTTTTTGAGTACTTTCTAATTCTAATCTTCTTTTTTCAATATCTTTCATTTTCTTTCATACACCAGTTTTCATTGCGTCTGACATTAATAAGACTGAAAGTAAAGTTATATTAAAAATATCATTAATAATTTTAGACACATGTTTTTTTTCTTTTGCAGATAAATTATCTGCTTTATAAGATTCTAAACTTTTAACATCTTTAAAATAATTTTCTGCAAAATATTTTCCAAATTTTTGATAAATTAATGCTTCACCCTCATGAGCGAAAAGAGAAATGCTTTTAAATAATATTAATTTCATTTCAACTTCATCTTCACCAGTAGATCTAAATTGCTCTATAACATAGTTTAATCTATCATCATGAAATTCATCCACCAATTCTTCAACAACAATTCTTGAAGGTTGTCCAACTAATTTTAAAATTGGTTTTTTACTTGCAGTTTCATACTCTATAAATTCATAATTCATTGCCTTAATATATTTTTTAATACGTAAAGGTAATATATACATATCATATGCAATATACTCAGAATATCTTCATTTTCTTGCAATGATTTGTGTAATTATATTATAAACCATTTCTAAAATAGTTAAGTTTAATGCTCTTTCACTAACTTTAAATTCTAATTTATTTAATCTCAATAATTGATAGTATTCATATCCATAATATTCAAGTGAAATCATATTAAAATATGTTTGAATAGTTGAATTATTCATAATAGCAGAATAAGAAAATTGAATATCAGGCACAAGTGCATCAACTATATTTTCAAATTGTGGTCTGTAGTCTAAAATTGAATAAAATTTATTTTTTTCAGCCATAAAATATCCTCCAAAATATAATTATATTTTATCATATTTCTTTTTGAATAAATATGTAAGTGTATAATTATAGGAGTTTTAGGAGTAAATATGAAAATAAAAATAATTTGTTTTAATAAAGTTAATAAGGAATATAGAGAAGTATATGAAGCATACATTGATAAGTTGAAAAAGCATTGTATTTTAGAGATGATTGAAATTAATGAATTTGATCATGGTGATATAAAATCTAATATGGTAAAAAATGAGCAAAATATTAGTTTAAAATTACAAGAAAGTAAAGATTACGAAATATTTTTATTAGATATTAACTCTAAGCAATATAGTTCTGAATTAATTGCTGAAACTATAGAAGAAAATCAAAATTATAAAAATGGGAAAATATGTTTTATAATTGGTCCAAGTGATGGATTTAGTCAAGAGTTTAGAGAAATTCATAATAATAAAATTAGTTTTGGCTTAATCACTTTACCTTATAATTTGGTAAGAATAATTTTATTGGAACAAATTTATAGAGGGTTTAAAATAAATAAGAACCAAAAGTATCATAAATAATTAAAAAATAAATTAGATTTTTTAATAATTAAACTATAAAATGATACTATCACTGAGGAGGTAATCCTATGAATGATGAAAAATCAAGTTTTAATTGATTCCCAGGTCATATGAATAAAAGTATTAAAGAAATTGAACAAAAGATTTCTATAGTAGATCTTGTTATGGAAATTGTTGATGCAAGAGCACCTTTTTCAACACAAAATCCATTATTAAGAAAAGTTCTAAACACTAGACCAAGGTTAATAATTTTAACTAAATTTGACTTATCAGATAAAGAGATAACTAATCAATGGACTGAATATTTTAAATCCATTGGAAATATAACATACATTGTAAAAGATAAACAAGCTGATATTTATAGTGATGTTTTAAAGCTTATAAATGAAATGACAAAAGAATCACAATTAAAACAAAAAAAACGGGGAATAGAAAATCCACAACTTAATGTTTTAGTTGTTGGTATTCCAAATGTTGGAAAATCAACTGTTATTTCAAAGCTTTCAAGAGGTAAGACTTTAAAAATAGGTAATAAGCCAGGAGTAACAAGGGGTATGCAAAGAATTGTAATGACAAATAATATTACATTGATTGATACTCCTGGTATTTTACCTGCAAAGTTTGAAAATGAAACTGTAGCTTGTAATTGCGCTGCTACTAATTCAATTAGATTAGATGTCATTCCAAAAGAGAGAATGGCAACTAAATTAATGAGATATATTTATAATTCATATCCATCATTAATTGAAAATACTTATAAAATTAATAAGCATGTATTAAGACCAATAGATTATGATGATACATTTACTATCTTTGAAGAAATTGCTAAAAGAAATAAATTTACAATTCTTGATGAAATAGCTGATGTTGAAAGAGCTATTGAGTTATTTATTCATGACATTATTAAAAATAATTTGGGAAAAATCTCATTTGAAAAACCAATTGAAATTAAGGAAATATCAAAGCAATCAATTAAAGAAAATGATTTAGATTCAACAGTAGTAAGTGATTTAACAGTGGAATGATAGAAAACTCAAGATACTTATTTGATCAAAAAATAAGAGAAGAAAATAAGGTTAATTTAATTTCTGGAAGTGATGAGGTTGGTAGGGGAGCAATGGCAGGTCCAATTGTTGTAGCAACTGTAATTTTAAAACCTGAGTATAACAACTTTAAAATTAAAGATTCTAAATTATTAAATGAAAAGCAAAGAGAAGAATTGTTTGATGAAATTAAAAAAAATTGTATTGACTATAGCATTTGTGAATATGATTCAAAATTTGTAGATGAATTTAATCCAAAGAAAACAAGTCAAATAGGAATGGTAGATTCTATTAAAAAATTAAAAATTAAGCCAGAAGTTTGCTTAATTGATGGAGAAAATATAGAATTAGATTTGTGTAAAACCATAAAAATTATTAAGGGAGATAACTTGAGCATTACTATAGGAGCTGCAAGCATTTTAGCAAAAGTTTATAGAGATAGGATAATGAATAATTATCATTTAAAATATCCACAATATAACTTTATAAAAAATAAGGGATATTGTACAATTGATCACCAAAATAGAGTTAAAGAGTTTGGTGTTTTGGATATTCATAGATTTTCTTATAAACCAATAAAATTTCTAAAGGAGAAAAAACATGAATTTTAATAAAAATAATGAAGTCTATCAGGAGTGATTGAAATCTAATCACTTAGATGAAAATTTAAAAGAGGAATTATTAAAAGCTAGTGATGATGAATTAAATGCTGCATTTAATATACAATTAGAATTTGGAACTGCTGGTATAAGAGGTATTCTTGGTGCCGGACCAGGTAGATTTAATTTATACACAATTAAAAAAGTGACAATGAGTTATGCAAAATTATTGTTATCAAAATATGGAGATGTTTTAAATAGAGGTGTTGTTATTGGTCATGATAATAGAAAATTCTCAAAAGAATTTTCTCAATTAGCTGCTGAGATTTTAACAAGTTTTGGAATTAAAGCATATTTATTTAAAGATAATATTATGAAACCAACTCCAGTAGTTTCTTTTGCAACCAAGCAATTAAATGCCATTGGAGGAATTGTAATTACTGCAAGTCATAATCCTGCAGTTTATAATGGATATAAAATTTATGATGAATTTGGATGTCAATTAATTGATGAAGATACAAAAATAATTGCTGAATATATGGAAGAAATAAGTGATATTTTAAATTGAAATTATAAGTTTGATAAAACTCTTTTAGAAGTTGTTCCTCAAAATGTATTAAAAAAATATAAAGAAATGATTGAAAATTTACAATTTTATAAGAATGAATCAAGAGATAAATTTAAAATGATTTATTCAGCTGTTAATGGAACAGGAACTGAATTTACTCCACCATTATTGAGAAGTTTTGGTTATGAAGTAATAGAAGTAAAAGAACATGCATTTGAAGATGCAACGTTTAAAAATGTTGGTAATCCAAATCCAGAATTTGAACCTGCTTGAAAAATTCCTTTAGAATATGGAGAAAAACATAAAGATGCTTCAATTATAATTATTCAAGATCCAGATGCAGATAGAATTGGTTGTGCTGTTAATCATAAGGGAAAATGAATTAGAATTGATGGTAATCAAACTGGTCCATTATTAATTGAATGAAAATTAAGTCAAATGAAAAAACATAAGTTAACTCCTAAAAATCCAGCTATGTACTCAAGTTTTGTTACAAGTGATTTAGGTGATAGAATAGCAAATGAAACTTATAATGTTAAAGTTATAAAAACTCTAACAGGTTTTAAATGAATGGGTTCAGAAATTTTAAAAGAGCCTGAAAGAGATCTAAATTTTGTATTTGCATACGAAGAAAGTTATGGATATGTTCTTGATTCATCAACAAGAGATAAAGATGGAATTCAAGCAACAACAATGTTAGTTGAAGCAGCATGATATTATAAACAAAAAGGTAAAACTTTAATAGATGTATTAAATGATCTATATGCTAAATATGGATATTATTATACATACACTGAAAACTTAAATTTTAAGCCGGAAGAAATTAAATCAAAAGTAGAGCCTATTATGAAAAAACTTAGAGAAGAAGAATTTTCATCAATGGGTGGCTTAAAGTTAAATTATGTTGAAGATTATATTGACGGTTTATTCAATATGCCTGGACAAAATTTAATGAAGTTTTACTTTGAAGATGGAAGTTGATTTGCAGTAAGGCCTTCGGGAACTGAACCAAAAATAAAAATATATTTTATTTGTGTAAGTAATAATGAAGAGGCTGCAATGTCTAAATGTGAATTATTATTTAAAGATTTGAAAAAATTCTTAGAAATATAAAAAAATAATGCTTGTCATTATTTTTTTATATTTAAAATGAAAAAAGCGAATTTAGTACTTATAATAATATTGGCATTAATATATTGCAAGCTAAAGGTAAGGAGAAAAATGAAGACATTAATTATTGGCGGTAGTGCAACTGGAATGGGTGTTGCTGCTAGACTTAAGAGAAATGATCCTAGTATAGAAATAACTGTTATACAAGAAAAGGATTACGTTTCTCTTGGAGCATGTGGACTTCCATATTTTGTTGCAAATAATTTTGAAGATAAAAATATTTTAATAGCAAGAACAAAAGAAGAGTTTGAAAAAACAGGTATTAAAATTATATCTAATACAAAAGTAGATTCAGTTGACTTCAAAAATAAAAAAGTATTTTTTAATGGTCAATTTGAAGATTACGATAATTTAGTTTTAGCAGTAGGGGCAAAGCCTATTAAGCCAAATGTTAGTGGTGTTGATGGAGAAAATGTTTTTTCTCTTACAACATTAGAAGATGGAGTTTTATTAAAGGAAAAAATAATTAATAATGACAAAATCAAAAAAATTGTTGTTGTTGGAGCTGGTTTTATTGGATTAGAAATGACAGAAAGTCTTACTGAATTGAATAAACAAGTATATTTATTGGAAATGGAGTCAAAAGTTATGAAAAAGGCTTTTGATGAAGAAATTTCTAATTTAATAGAAGAAAAATTAATTGATAAAAAAATTAATACTTTACTTGGAGAACAATTAGTAGAAATAAAATTGAAAAATAAAAAGGTTAGTTCAATTTTATTAAAAAGTGGTAAAGAAATTAAAGCAGATGCAGTTTTACTTTCTGTTGGTTTTCAACCAAATACTTTATTCTTAAAAAATAGTGAGTTAAAAATGAATGACAGAGGAACAATTATTGTTAATCAAAAGGGTGAAACAAATGTTAAAGGTGTTTATGCAGCTGGCGATTGTGCAACCTCTAAGGATTATATTAATAATCAAGATATTTATTCACCATTAGCTACAGTTGCAAGTAAATTTGCAAAAGTGATAGCAGATAATATTTCTGGAAAAAAAGCAAAATTTGTTGGTTCTATTCAAAGTTCAATGTTAAGAATTTTTGATTTAGAGATAGCAAGAACTGGAATAACAGAACAAATGGCATTAAAAAATAATATGAATATAAAATCTGTTTTTATTAAAGATAAGGATCACACGAACTATACTCCAAATCAAAAAGACTTATATCTTAAATTGATAATTAATGAAAATACAAAAGAAATAGTGGGAGCTCAAATGGCTGGAAGTAATAGTTCTGTTTTAAGAATTTATGCTTTGGCAGTTTTAATTTGGCAAAAGGCAAAAGTAAACTCT
Source organism: Spiroplasma endosymbiont of Cantharis nigra (assembly GCF_964019925.1). Classification (NCBI taxonomy): domain Bacteria; kingdom Bacillati; phylum Mycoplasmatota; class Mollicutes; order Entomoplasmatales; family Spiroplasmataceae; genus Spiroplasma; species Spiroplasma endosymbiont of Cantharis nigra. Next base: position 742,499 of record NZ_OZ026470.1, on the reverse strand, counting down.
GATTTAGAACAAATTGATTTACCTTATGCTCCACCATTTTCAAGAACTGTCGATATTATTCATATCGCTTTATCTAAGTTAAACAAATAAAAAAAGGAGAGATTATATGCAATTCTTAGCAGAAGAACAAGGTCATAATTTACTTAGAGATTTTGTAGCTATTAGTACATGACAATCACTTGTAGCTATAACTATATTTATTTCTTTACAAGTAGGTTTATGATTCTTTTTAAAGAAATATAAATTTGCATTTATGTACAGAGTTATACTCGGAATGTCAATTGGGTTAATATTTGGTATTGTTTTACAATCCATTGTTGGTTTTCCTAATTCAGATTCATTTGAAGAAATTTCCAAACCAGGAAATGAATTATATTGAATTTATGAGTTAAATATCTGAGCTTCATTCTTTAAAAATATATTTATAAATGGAGTTTACTTATTAACAGTGCCAATTGTATTTATTGCAATATTTAAAATAACATCTAAACCTGGTGAAACTGGTTTAGGAAGAATTACAGCAAAGGGGATTGCTCTATTATTATTTAATGTGGCTGTAATGTTTACAATAACTTTCTTTATAGGATTATTAGTAAAAGTAGGAAAAGGATTTGAATTAACACCTGATTCTTCTGTTACTGGTAAAGACAATGTACCTTTACCGCAAATAATTTGAGATTATATTCCCAATAATATCGTAGGAGCTTTATCTAAAAACACAATTATTCCTGTAATGGTAGTTGGTGCTTTAGCTGGTGGAAGTATAAAAATTCTATCAAAAAGAAAACATGTTGAAATGGAAGCAATTAGAAAAGCTATGGATACAGGATGAGATGTTATGATGTCAATTTTAATGACATTTATGAAAATAATGCCATTGGCTGTTATGTCTATGATTACTGTTTCAATTACTTCAAGACCAATAGGGGCATTAGTTTCAATTGGAAAAATTATAGGAGTAGGTTATCTAGGTGTTGCAATTGCCTTAGGTCTATTAACACTAGAAATTTTCTTAAGTGGAATCAAAGTTGGCGCTTGATGAAAAAATGCTTGAAAACCTTTAATACAAGGTTTCTCTACTCAATCTTCCAATGCATCCTTACCAATTGCAATGGAAACATTAACACAAGATATGAAAGTAAATGGAAGAGCTGCTAATACAATTCAACCAATTTCTACAACTATGGGATTGATTGCTTGTGCTGGAGTTCAATCAGGATTAGCTACAAGTATTCTATGAACAGGAACTGGTTCAGGAAGTGCTGTTCATGATATGGGATTATTTACATTCTTTATAATGGCTTTGTTTGTTACTGTCATTGCATCACTTGGAATAGCTGGTGTTCCTGGAACTGCAACAGTTGTTACTGTTGGGGTATTAGGAGGAATTGGATTTGGTGGTTATGCAGGAAGTGTTCTACAACTAATTGCACCATTAGATGGTTTATTTGATATGGGAAGAACAGGAGCAAATGTTGTTGGAGGTGTAGCTGTTGCAACAATTGTTGCAAAATCAGAGGGACTTATTGAAGAAGGATCAAATCTTTTAAGTGAAAAGGGAATTAAATCCCAACAAAGAATTCTTGAAAATAAAGGTTTAAAGGACGAACATACTAATAAAATTATTACTTTAAACTCTTCTACAATGAAACAACTAAAAAATAAGGACTTAACAAAAGAAGAAAAAGAAAAATTAAAACTTAAATTAAAAGATGATTTAAAACAAGAAAAAGAAGTATATAAAGAAAAAATTAGAGATTTTAAAAGTAAAAAAATAATTGATTAATCAATTATTTTTTTTAATTTTATGTCGATATTAATAGTAGGAGGAGTATTGATATGAATAATGTAACTATTATTGGCCAAATGGAAGGTGAACCTCAAGTTGTCTTTGATTCTAAAGATGGTCAAAAAAAATTATATAAATTTGTTTTAAAAGTACCAAGAAATTATAAAACTAAATCGGGAGAAACTATTGATGATTTTATAAATGTAAAAGTTTGATCCAATATTTTAGGAGAAGAATATGAATATTTTGATCAATCCTATATTGGTGTTGAAGGAAGAATTGTATCTTTCGGAAATGCAGAAAATAATAAATATGGAAATGAATTAGTTGCAAATAAAATTTTTCAATTAAATTAATGGAAAATGTATTATTATATTTTTCAATAAAATATAATGGTGATTGAGATCAAATCTATAATGCTTTGGATATAAAAGAAAAAATAACTCATAAAGATTTGGATGAAGTTTCAAATTCAATTGATTGTAATTTTATAACTATCTTAAGTCCGTTATATCCAAATTACTTAAAAAATACCCATAAACCACCATTTGTGATATTTTACAAAGGTGATATATCTCTTATCTCTAAACATAATAAAACAATTGCTTTGGTTGGGGGAGAAGAAATTAATGATTATGGCATTAAAAGTACACAAACGTTTATGAGAGACTTAAATGAAGAGGGTACTGTATTTTCAACAATTGAAAATATTGGTGTTAATAATGAGGTATTGGATACTGGATTTAAAAATGATTATAAATTAATTAAAATAATTGAAGAAAGCATGAAAGATTATCTTAGAAAAACAATTGATGTACCAGAAAGAAAAAATTTATTGGCAATTACAGAAGTATATGAATCTAATAGTAATATTATTAATATTATGGGAGACTATGCAAATAGAATGATTTGTGGTATCTCAAAAGCAATTCTTTTTATTCAATTTAAAGAAAAAGATATTATAAAAAAACTGTTCTCATTTTCAATAAACGAAGGTAAAGAGGTCTTTGCAATTCCTGATAGTATCTATTCTAGGAATTCTACAAATAAATTAATAAAAGACGGGGCAAAATTAGTAGAAAATGCAAAAGATATATTAAATCAAATCTAATAATGATATAATGAATTTGTGATAGAGATATCACACTTGTAAGGCTTAGGCCTAAAAAAACTAAGTATAAATTAACTAATCATTTTATTCCCGACACACAAATGATAAAAGTTATTTAATTCAAAGAGAGATTTATCTCTCTTTTTTTTGCCTTTTAATGTATAATTTTTAAGAAAAAGGTGAAGAAATGTCAAATAAAAATATTACTGAAGAATTAATTTCAGAAGAAAATACAAAAAAATCTAATAATAATGATTTTAAAAAGAAAAAAAGTGGAAAAGCATTTTTTGCAATTATTTTTCATTATTTAAAAAAACATCCTATAGTTGGTATTTTTTTAGTTATACTGACACTTGCTTCTTCAGTTGCAGGAGTTTTAAGTCCTAAAATTATTCAAAATATTATGATAATATTAGTTCCTCCACGTGAAGGTCAGGGAGAACCAATTACTACTACACCATTATTTGGTTTTAATTTAACTTGAGTAGATTGAATTTATGTGCAACTTGGATTATTTGCATCATTAGCAATATTTACTTTTGCTTCAAATTACTTAGCAGGAATAATGGGAAAAAATGTAGAAATTGAATTAAGAAATAAAACTCTAGAAAAATTAGTAAAACAAGATATGAGTTATTATTCTGATAAAAAAATTGGAGAGATTTTAACAAAAATTGTTTCAGATACACAAATTATTGGAGATCAAGCACAACAAATCCCAGTAACAATGTTAAATGCATCATTTACATTTTTTGGAGCATTAATTATGATGTTTACAATAGATACTTATTTAACAATAGTTGTAATAATAACAATGATTGTAATTGTAACATCAATTTTTTCAAGTTTTGGAATTGTAAAAAAGGCTGCTTTTAAAACAAGAGATTCTATAACATCAATTAATGGAGATGTAACAGATAGAATTGCTACAGTTAGACTTATTAAAGCTTCTGGAACTGAAAATTATGAAACTGAAAGATTTAAAGAAATTCATAAAGATTACTTTAAAAAATCAAGTAGCTTAATTAAGTTACAATCTACAATAGTAACTATTTTAGTGGCAGGAATAAGTTCAATTCAGATGATAATTGTTATTGCAGCTGCAATAAAATGACATGATGATCCAACAACAATTTCTGTTGTTTTAACATCATTTATATCATCTGTTGGAACAATGGTTGGACCAGTTATGCAAGTAGCGAGGTTACAAATAGGATTAATTCAAGCTTCAACTTCAGCTGTAAGAATTGATGAAATTATAACTTCAAAATCAAGAATTGATCCACATTATAATCCTGAAGAAGGAATTAAGATTGAAAATATCGATAAAGAAATTATTTTTAAAGATGTTGAATTTAGATACCCAGAAAAACCAGAAAAAGTTATTATTCCAAAATTTTCATTTACATTTGAGCATGGTAAATCATATGCTTTTGTTGGTGAAACTGGAGCTGGAAAATCAACAATTGCAAAACTCTTATTAAGATTCTATGATCCATTTAAAGGTCAAATTTTAATAAATGGAACTAATGATTTAAGAGATGTAAATTTATCAAGTTACTTAGACAAAGTTGGTTATGTTGAACAAGAACCTCAAATTTTATTTGGAGATGTTCTTGACAATATAAAATATGGACGTTTTGATGCAAGTGATGAAGAAGCAATAGAGGCAGCAAAATTAGCTGAATTACATGATTTAGTAATGACATGACCAGAAGGCTATAATACTATTCTTGGTGAGCGTGGATTTATGTTGTCTGGTGGACAAAAACAAAGATTAGTAATTGCAAGAATGTTCTTAAAAGATCCTCAATTATTAATTTTAGATGAAGCAACAAGTGCTTTAGATAATATAGTTGAAAAAGAAATTCAATCTAAATTAGATAGTCTAATGAAGGGGAGAACAACTGTTACAATTGCACATAGATTAAGTACAATAAAAAATGTTGATACAATTATAGTATTAGCTCCAGAAAAAGGAATTGCTCAAGTTGGAAGTTTTAGTGAATTAAAAAGTAAAACTGGACACTTTAAAAATCTATATGATGCAGGTCTAATGGGTTAAATTTGTTTAAAAGATATTAAAAAACCTCTTATTCTAATAAGAGGTTTTTTAATATCTATAATTATGATAAAGGACTAATTTTAGCTCAATTAATTATTGAATTTATACTCTTTTTGCTTTTTGATGTTAGTACTTTTTGTGTATTAGCGTCGTTCATATTTGCTTCATATTCTTCAATAGACTCTGTTGGTTGTTCTCCTTGTAAAAATCATAAAGCCTTAACCATATAAGCAAAAGCTCATGTCGCCTCAATCAAAGTTTCTTGATATTTTGTACTTTTAAGAGCTCAATTAATTGCTTCTTTTTCAGTTTGAAAATCGGGCATTTCATTTTGAATTTCAGCTTTAAGCTTTTCATATTTTTCTTTATGAATATTTGCTTGTGCTTCTGCTTCTTCATATGATTTTGGCTGTTCTGGCAATTCAATATCATTTGTACATGAAACAACATTAGCAGTTGCTAAAAATCCAGTACCACTCAATCCAAACGCTGATAATATCGATAGTATTTTTTTCATTATTTTTCTCCCTTTGTGTTTTTCAACATTATTATTTTATTAAAAAAAATCAGTATTTATAAAATATTTTTTAGTTTTTATTGCTAAATTAAAACTAAGATAAAGGTATTATACTTATTGAGTCTAAAATTTAAATGAGAGGAATAATTATGATAGAAAAAGAACAAATAAACAAAAAAGAATTGGGTATTGACGAAACAATCCCTTTAATTGAGATCACTAATATTACAAAAACTTATAAAAATAAAAATGCATTAGATGATGTTAGTTTAGTGATAAATCCAGGAGATAGAATTGGTATTATTGGTCCTAATGGTGGGGGAAAATCGACTTTGAGTGAAATACTTGGAGGTATTAGAAAACCAACTTTAGGTAAAATTAAAAGACAAGAAAATATGACAATTGGATTACAATTCCAAGAATCAAAATATCCAATTGGAATTACAGTTTTGGATATGATTAAGTATTATTTAGAAACTTTTAATATACCAATGACTCAGGGAAAATTAATTGAAATCCTAAGAAAATTTCAAATTGAAAATTTTAAAAATAAATTTTTAGAGGGTTTAAGTGGTGGTCAACAACAAAGAGTAAATATACTGCTAAGTTTAATTCACAATCCTGATTTAGTTATCTTTGATGAGATTTCAACAGGATTAGATATTGAAGTTAGAAGTGAAATCTTTGATGTTATTAAAGAAAATGTTGTAAGTAAAAATAAAGCTATGATTTTGGTAACACATATGATGAGTGAAATTGAAGAGCTTTGTGATAAATATATCTATATTCATAATGGAAAAATTAGAGAACAAGGACTTGTTAAAGATTTAGTAAAACAATATGGGTCAGTTCATAATTTTACTTGAAAAAAATTTAAAGAAGAAAAATCAGCTGATTTAAAAAAAGATATTGAAAAATCAGATAAGGAAAATAAAAATAAATTAGATAGAATTATTAATAGTGAAAAAAATAAAGGGAAAAACCTTCCTTTAATAAAACTTTTAATGAAATACTATGCGAAGGGTTTTGCAGTTCCATTCTTCTTATTTTTCTTCCCATTGATTCTTCTATTTCTTGAAGGGTTTGTTTTCAAAACAATGGAAATGCCTGGATCAAGTGGTCAACCTAAATATGCTTTATTACATAACTTAATAGGCTCATTAGCAATAATGCAAATAATTTCTGTGGGGGTTTTTATAATTCCACAAACAATTTTAGAATTTAAAAATAGTGTTCTTATGAAAAGAATTGGTGCAACAAATATAAAACCGATATTCTTTATACTAACTGTTGTAGCAATGGGAATTGTTTTCATGCTTATGGGATTCTTATGAACTTTACTTTGAGCTGGAATAATGTTTGGTGGCGAGTTTGGATGAGCAAATGTTGCTTTACCAGTACAATTTGGAGAATCAATTCCATTTTTATTGTTGACCTTAGTTCAAGCAGTCGCAATGGGAATGCTATTGGCAAGTATATTTAAATCAACAACAACTTATATTGCAGTTTCAAATATTATATATATGCCAATTGCTTTTTTAGGTGGTTCATTCTTACCAATTGATTTAATTATGAATAGTCCAGTTCTAAAATATGCAACTTATTTAAATATATTTAAATATTGCATGGAACCATTTACAAATGCTTGAGCAGGAAGATTTATATTTGATTTAGAGACTGGAATTTATTTAGCAGTTTCAATAGCCTTGGTAAGTGCCTTTACAGTGACAGCTTCATTTAAATTAAAATGAGAATCTTAAAATATTTTATGCACAATGTTATATTGTGCATTTTTTAATATTAGAGATTTCTATTTTATTTATCTAAGAAATAAAAAGATAACTTCTTTAAAGATACAAAAAATAAAAAATAGAGAAATAAGACGAAATTAAGATATTTAAATTAAATAGTTAATAATGTAAAAAAGAAAGTAATTGTACTTCTTTATGCAAATAAAGGATGAATCTTAAAAAGAGTCAAGATATTAATAATAGGTTTTTAACTGCTTATTTAGTAATAATTTATCAAGATAATTAATTTTGAAAATATATTTATAAAATTTAGATAAATTGATATTTACCTTTTATTTTTAAGTCACTTTTTTTGTTATAATTAAACAATGAAAAGAATAGTTAATATTATTGGAGCTGGTTTAGCAGGTTGTGAAGTAGCTTACCAATTGTCAAAAAGAAATATCAAAGTTAAATTATATGAAAAAAAGACCCTAAAAAGAAATCCAGTACAAAAATTGGATTATTTTGCTGAATTAGTATGTTCAAATACTTTGAGATCAAGTGATTTAAAAAATGCGGTAGGAACTTTAAAAGAAGAAATGAGAATGTTTGATTCATTAATAATTAAAGCTGCTGAATTTTCTCAAATACCAGCAGGAGGTAGTCTTGCAGTAGATCGTGAATTATTTTCAAAATATATTACTGATGAAATGAAAAATAATAAAAATATTGAAGTAATTGAAGAGGAATTTAAAAAAATAGATGAAACTCAAATAACTTTAATTGCCTCAGGTCCATTAACTAGTGAAACATTACAGTCAGAGATTTCGAAGTTAATTGGACAAGATTATTTTTATTTCTTTGATGCAGTTGCACCAATAATAACCAAAGATTCAATAAACATGGATATAGCATTTAGAAAGAATCGTTATGAAAAAGGAGAAACTCAAGATTATATTAATTGTCCTATGAACAGAGAGCAATATGAGTTATTTTATAAGGAGTTAGTATCTGCTGAATTAGCTCCCATACATTTAGAATCGGAACAAAATCTAAAATACTTTGAAGGTTGTATGCCATTAGAAGTAATGGCAAAAAGGGGATTTGACACTTTAACTTTTGGTCCTCTTAAACCAGCAGGTTTAAGAAATTTTGATGGAACAAATAATTTTGCTGTAGTTCAATTAAGACAAGATAATGCTGCAGATAATCTTTATAACTTTGTAGGATTTCAAACAAATCTGACATGACCAGAACAAAAAAGAGTTTTTAGATTAATTCCTGGTTTAGAAAAAGCCAACTTTATAAGATATGGTGTTATGCACCAAAACAACTTTATCAATTCTCCAACTGTTTTAAATGAATTCAATCAATTAAAATCAAATAATAATATATTCTTTGCAGGTCAAATTACAGGTGTAGAGGGTTATGTTGAATCAACTTCATCAGGTATCATAGCTGCTATAAATATTGCAAGATTATTAAATCAACAAGAGCTTATGAAATTTCCAATAAATACTGTAATGGGTGGATTACAAAATTATATTATTTCAACAAGTTCAAAAAATTTTCAACCTATGAAAGCAAATTGAAGTATTGTTGAAAATTTAGAAATTAAGTCTAAAATTAAAAAAGAAGAAAAAAAAGATATGTATTCAAATAGAGCTTTAAATTCAATGAAGCAATTTATTAAAACATTAGTATAAATAGCGAAAGGTTAATATGAGAGAAATTGATAAACAAAGTATTTTTTGGTATGGTTTACATAATTTGGTACACGAAAATGCACAACTTAAATACTATATTACAACTCAAAAGGAACTTATTTATAATTTATATCCAGTAGTTTATTTAGGAGTTATTCAATATTCTTTATATCGAGGAATTGTTTTAACAGAAATTCCTTTAGAAGAAAATAACTCTTATACAGAATATATTTTAGAAAGATATGAAGAAATCTATAAAATTAGATATAGATTTGTAAAGGACAAACCGAGAAAAGCAAACTTAAAAGATGAGGAAACTTATGAATTATGTTGAGATATAATCTCAAATCTATTATTACCTTATATTAATGAATATTGTTTTAGAACATATGAAATGTGAAAAAATTTATCTCAAGCTTATATCAGAGAATTAGTAATTAACTATGAGTATGACATTAATTATGAAGCTGATGATGGTAAAATAAAAGCTTCAACAATTTATCCATTTGTTTTCACTTTAAGTTTAATAGGTATTCAAGAAAAACAGGGTTTATATCAGAGAATTGAAAAATGTTATCAAAGAGATGTTCTATTAAGAAAATTTAATTCTGGAAGAGAATGAAGAGAAAAAGAGTTAGATTATTTAAATGAAACTTATGAATTGATTCAAAGTGATGAAGAGTGACTTTTCTTTTTAAGTAATTTTTCATCATCTAAATGAAATAGTTTTGATTTAAAAGAACGCTTTAAAGCTCTTTTCCAATTAACAAAATTAACAACTATTCTTATGAAAGAAGAAATTAGTGCAGTTACTATGCTTGATGATGGTGAGGAGTTATTTGATCAATTAAAAAACTATCTGCCTTTATTTATATCTGATGATAAGTATATTAATGATAATGGTGAAATAAAGAATGAATTAAAAAAATCAAATATTAAAATCTTATCACCTTTTGCAAATCAAAATATTAATATAGAAGTTTTAATTCCTTATATTGAATCAAAAAAGGAAAGATTTATTTCATATAATCAAGAAGCTCTTTTTAGAACTTCTGAAATAATATATACAGTACTTGCAAAATTAAGATTAATTTTATTAATTCACGAGTATTTACCAAATTTAATAGATTCAAGAATAAAACCAAAGAAAAAGCTTTTTGTTGATGTTTTAAATCTTTTTGAAGAAACTAAAGAAGATAAATTTAAAAGAAAATTAGATGTTGAAAATCTATTAGAATTTGACTTTTTAATTTCTGAAGATGATATCAATGAAGTTTTAGAATTAAAATATACAAAACTTGATGACTTTTATGATAAAAAATGCTTTTATAAAATTGGAAAAATAATGAGTTTATTGCTTGGAGTTGAAAATACAACAGCTTCAAAAATGAATTATGACTTATTTGAACTTTTTAAAAACATTCTTATTTTAATGGGCCCTCATCCTTTAGATCACACTGTTCAAACACAAGAACTAGTAAAAAAACTTTATTCAAAATTTGAAAGTATGTGTAAAGAATATGAAAAATTATTAATTAATGACTTTGAAAAATCTAAAATGTATATTTCAAATTTAGAACTTCCTTTAAAATTATTAAGATGAAAAAAATAGATTAGTTATAATATAATATTTTTGAAAAGGAAAAAGGAAAACAATGAGAAAATTATTAACAATTTTGGGAGCTGTAACTTTAGTTACATCTTCATCTTTTAGTGTCATAGCTTGTAATAATCCAGGACCAGATCCTGTGATTAAACAAGATTTAACAGATGAATTATTGAAAGAATTTGTCAATGAAATTGGTGAAATTAATTATGAAGGTCCATTTATATTTGAAGAAGGATATGAAATAAACAATAATATACTGGGAACAAGTTCAATTTTAGGACATTTAGCTTTAGAACAGTTTTATGATTTAATTAATGAGAAGTTTAATTATAAAGGCTATTCTTTTATTCATGGAACAGCGAAAACATTAAATCAAGAAATTAATGAAATAAAAAATAATGTTAAATATACGTTTGAGGTATTTTTTAGATATCGAAGTAATGGTAAATTTAATGAATTTGATAATGGAGGAATTAAGTTTAAATTCAATTTCATTCAAACAGAACAATATAATAGTAAGCAATATTTGGATGTATGATTTAATTCAGTAATTAATCAAGATTTCTATAAAAATAATAAAGGAATGAGTACATCTAAACTTGAAAATATAAATAATTTTCATCACTTGGATATTGAGTTAACTACTGAACAGTTAAATCAAATTAATGATAAAGAAAAGGAACTTGATGTGCTTACAAAGGAACTTGAAAATGCAATTAAGATTGATGAGAAAGTAAGAGAGAAATCAATATTAAATTTAATAAATATTAATGTAGCAGATTTTGAATTACTTGGTGAGTATAATGAGTATAAAAATAAATATAGTCTAGATTTATTAATCTCAATGAAGGATGATCAAAATGTATTTCTGAAAACTCAAATAGATACATTATTAAAAAAGTAATATAAAGTGAAAAAATTATTTAAGAGTAAAAAGACTATATTGTCATTAATTGTTGGTCTTCTTTAGTAATATCAATATAATTTATGGGACTTTTAAGTATAATAATAATTTTTCTAATTATATACTCTATGGTAAAAAATTTAATATAAAATAACAGAAAAATGTAACCTAAATTTACCAGTAGTTTTACTACTGGTTTTTTAAATTAAATAAAAAACAAATTTAAGTTATTAAATTTATATAATATAATATTTTTGAAAAGGAAAAAGGAAAACAATGAGAAAATTATTAACAATTTTAGGAGCTGTAACTTTAGTTGCATATTCATCTTCTAGTGTTATAGCATGTAATAACCCAGGACCAGATCCTGTGATTAAACAAGATTTAACAGATGAATTATTGAAAGAATTTGTCAATGAAATTGGTGAAATTAATTATGAAGGGCCATTTATATTTGAAGAAGGATATCAAATAAATGATGAAATAATTGGTACGGAATCAATTATAGGACATTTAGCTTTGGAACAGTTTTATGTTTTAATTAATGAGAATTTTAACTATAAAGGTTATTCTTTTATTCATGGTTCAACCACAATAATAAGTCAAGAAATGACTGAAATCAGTAATAATGTTAAATATAGCTTTGAAGCATTTTTTAGATTTAGAAGTAATAATGAATTTAATGAATTTAAAAATGGAGGAATTACATTTAAGTTTAATTTTACTCAAACAGAGCAGTATAATAATAAACAATATTTGGATGTATGATTTAATTCAATAATTAATCAAGAACTCTATAAAAATAATAAAGGTATGACAACTACTCGTTTTGAAAAAACAAATATATTTAATATTCTATCTATGAAAGTAACTACTAGCGAATTAAATGAGATTGTTGACCAACAATTAAAACTTGACAAGATTAAAAAAGAGATTGAAGATAATATTAAAAGGTATAAAAAAACACAAGAAAAGTCAATATTAAATTTAGTAGATATTAATGTTGTAGATGTTAATTTATTAGATGAATATAATGAAAGTCGTGATTTATATAGTTTAAATTTAAGAATTTCAATGAAAGACAATAAGGACATTTATTTAGAAAAAGAAATAAATACATTATTGAAAAAAGTAATATAAAGTGAAAAAAGTATTTAAGAGTAAAAAAACTATATTATCATTAATTGCCGCATCATTTTTAGTAATATCAATATAATTTATGGATGCTTTAAGTATAATAATAATTTTTCTAATTATGTCTTCTATGATAAAAAAATTAATATAAAATATTTTTTAAAAATGAAAACTATATTGATGCTAAAAATTATTTTTAGATTAGATAATTATATTAATAGAATTTTGTAAAAAAATATTAATTTATATATAAATGAAAAAAATATTAATTTTTAAAGTATTTAGTAAAAATAATTTAAATTTATAATAAGTATTAAGTTCCTTAATCAAAATTATGACTTCATTTAGGAGTAATACTTTACTAGAAAAACACTTATTTAGCATATAAAAACATAAAAAGGATTTATTTTTTTGGATAATATATATTATAAATATATAGAAAAATGTAACCCAAGTTTACCAGTAGTAAAACTACTGGTTTTTTAAATTAAAGGAAAAAATAAAAAACAAATTTAAATTATTTAAATTTATATAATATAATATTTTTGAAAAGGAAAAGGAAAACAATGAGAAAATTATTAACAATTTTAGGAACTGTAACTTTAGTTGCATCTTCATCTTTTAGTGTTATAGCATGTAATAACCCAGGACCAGATCCTGTGATTAAAAAAGATTTAACAGATGAATTATTGAAAGAATTTGTCAATGAAATTGGTGAAATTAATTATGAAGGGCCATTTATATTTGAAGAAGGATATAAAATAAATGATGGAATAATGGGGACAAGTTCAATTTTAGGACATTTAGCTTTGGAACAGTTTTATGATTTAATTAATGAGAAATTTAACTATAAAGATTATTCTTTTATTCATGCAACAGCAGAAACATTAAATCAAGAAATTAATGAAATAAAAAATAATGTTAAATATACGTTTGACATATCTTTTACATATAGAAGTAATAACGAATTTAATGAGGCAAAAAATGACTGACTAAATTTTAAATTCAATTTCACTCAAACACAAAAATATGAAAATGAAAAATATTTAGACAATTTTTTTAATTCAACTATAAATAAAAATTTCTATAAAAATAACAAAGGAATGAGTACATCATGATTTAAGGAAGTAGATATATTTCAGAGTTTGAATATAAAAGTAACTACTGATAAATTAAATCAACTTAAAGAAAAACAAGATAAACTTGATGAACTTACAAAAGAACTTGAAATAAGTATAAAAAAAGATGAGAATGATCAAAAAATATCGATATTAAATTTAGTAAATATTAATGTTGTAAATTTTAATTTATTAGATGAAAATGATAAGTATTATGATTTATATAGTTTAAACTTAGTAATCTCATTGAAAGACAATAAAAGTATTTTTTTAGAAAAAGAAATAAATACTCGTTTGTATAAAAAATAATAAATGAAAAAGATATTTAAGAGCAAAAAAACTATATTATCATTAATTGCTGGATCATCTTTAGTAATATCAACATCACTTATAGGAATTTTGACTATAACAAATAGTTATAATAATAATTTTTCTCACTATGTTTTTGATGGTAAAACATTTAATACAAAAGAGGAATTAAATGAGTATATTGATAATAATATTAATTATACTTCAAAAGAAACGGCACACGATTTTTATTTATATGATTCCAAGCCTTATGCTGTTGATAGTTTATATGATATAACAAAGGATTTAGAAAAGAAATACTCGATTAAAGAGTATAAAACTTATAAAAATATTAATAATAATATAATTGACACTTCTAATCAGTTATCTGATAATGTTATAACAAATGAAAATGAAAAATTAATAGAAATTTATAAGGGAAGCGATAATAGAGCTTATACAAATAAAAATGAAGCTATTGATACATTTCAAGATATTAAAAAACAATATATGATCAATAATTTAAACGGAGAAGAGAATATAGAATTCTCTAATCAAAATGACGCAATTGCCTATTATGAAAGTGTTATAAGAAAGCAAATTGAGTCTGGAGAGCAAACAGATAAATATAATATATCTGGTTTAGACATGACAAAAGAACAAGTTTTACAATGAATTGGTCAAACATCTGATACTAGATATGAGCATAATGGATTTTATTGATCGCCTAATGATATACCAAATATATCAAATTTAAATCTAACAAATTTAGATAAAGAAAAAATTCAACCATTTAAACCAATTAAAAATGCTTATTGATTAAATTTTGATTCAAATGGTCTATCAGGAACATTTTCAGGACCTCAGTATATTGAGTCTAATTTAAGTACTTCTCAATTTATGACTCAATTATATACTGGTTGAAATAGAGTTGAAACAAAAGGAATGAATGCTTTATTGGCACCATTGATGGGTATTTCATCTTTTATTAAAGCTTCTGCAAATTTAACTGAAAAAAAAGTAAATAAGGAATGAAATTTGGAGGACTTGTTTGTAAGTGAAATTAATCAGAAAGAGGAAACTCTTGAAAGATTATTTAATAGAATTTATGGAGAAGATATAACTAAATCGGGTTCATTTGATTATAAAAAAATACAAACTAATTTATCATCTGTTGACGACTTACCTGTTTTTGAAAAAAACTTAGTTTTTTTAAAGAACTTATATCTTTTCATAATTACAAGAAATAATAATGGTAAAGAACAAAAAGTATTAGATTTAATTAATTTTTTAAAACAGACTTTAAGAGAGCTAATTGAATCAACTACTACTGTTGTTGATGAAGAATTTTTAGATAGTCTATTTATTGAAGAAACATTAGAAACAACAAGAAAAGAAGACATATTAAATTTTTCAGATATACTAGATTTATTTTTAAATCCCTCAAAATTCCAATATACTTCTCCAAGTAAACTAGTTGGTATGGATGGATTATTAATGGCATTAAATGATGTTGGAGATATAGTATTTGGAGATTTTGATAAAATTAATGAACTTAAAAAAGATATTTCTAGAACAAGTGAAGAAATTAAAAAACTAAGTTTAGATAATGCATTATATCAATTTGAAAAAACTAAGTTTAGTTCTGAAAAAGAAAAAAAACAATATCAAGATGAATTAATAAAAAAATATGATCTTGCAAAAGTAGACTCAAAAACAGGAGAAGTTAAATTTAAAAAAAATGATAATAATACAATATCACCTATGAAGGGTTTTGACAAAGCTTTAGCTGGTTTTAATGTGGCAAAAGCCGTTTGAGATATAGGAAATATAGTCTCATTCTTGTCATATAGAACATATGAAAATGATTTAGGAAATGGACAAGTATTGAAATATCAAGTAATAGGTTTTAAAATACCACTTCTTGGAATTGAAATAGATAATGATGATTTTAAGAAAAATATTAATCAAGTTCCATTAATTCAAACTGATTCAGCATTTATGCCAGAGCCAGATAAAACAGTAAACCCAAATGAAGATGGTTATTATATTGTTTATGGAAGTTTATTCACTGGAATAGCAAAAGCAGAGGAATATTTGAAAAATTATATAGTTTCAAACCCTTTAAAATTTAGTGATACAAACATGTTATATATAAATGTAATGTCTCAACAAGAAGAGTTTGAAGTGAAAATTGATAATAGCAGTGACAATGAAAATGAAATGGAATACCAATTTATTACACAGTTTGAAGAATTTAAATTAAAAATATTTGATAAATATTTTGCTTCGAAGTCTGTTAAACAATATAGTGATGGTTTTGGTAATTTCTTTCAAAATAAAGCTGATGCATTAAACAGTATGAGTCAAAATATAACTAATAAGAAATTTGTTACTAAATATAAAATAACTAATTCTGGAATGAGTTATTATTATGATACTTTAAACCAAGCTTGAGAACAGCAAAAAAAATTTTTAGAAAATAAAATAGAAAGCAAAACAATATTAAATTCTGATTTAATTAAAACAACATATTATAATGAATTAGAAGAATATAGTGGGATAAATTACTCAATATTTAAAGTATATTTTAAAGGTAAAAATCGTTATTTTGCTACTTATAATGATGCATTGTACTATATTTTTAATAATTCAGACATAAAAAGAAAAACAGATACTTCAGTCTATTACGAAATAAGTTTTAGAGGAATGTTATTTACAAGTGAAGCTGTCTTTTATCAATGAGTTTCAAAAAATACAAAAGAAGTAAAGGGGTAGGTGATTAAAATGATTGGTTTAAAAGCAGTATTAGCTTTCTCAAGCTTAAATATGGTTGCAACTCCTTTAACAGCGGTTGGCTATAGTACCACTTTAAATTCAATAGAAAATTCTATTGAATTTGAAAATCTTTATAATAGTATTAAAGATAATGCAAAACCTGTTGATCAAATTGAAAAATGATCTATTGATGGATTAGATTTTTATAGCGAAGATGAACTTTATTTATACTTAACTGAAATGGAAAATATTAAAGAATTTCAAACTAGTTCTAATCCAAATAAAATTATTAAAGATGCCGGAAATGGAATACTAGATGAAACAAAAATTTATGATTTAGAACAAGAAAATTTTCAAAGAATTTATAGAGATGCTTTTGGTAATGTTTCTATAAATAAGGAAGCAGCTTTAAGTACTTACGTAAATGGAGGCTCTGTTACCCATAAGTATAGCTATGATAACTTAAATTGATTCGATTCTCCAGAAGAGGCCAAAAATGATTATGTTTATCAAGGTGGATTACATAAATCTTTATACTACTATATAAATGGACGCTATTATAATGTATTTAATAAGGAAGATGAAAGTGCTTTAAAAAATATTTTAAAAGAAGGCTATAGAGTTTCTGCAAGTGAAATTACAGGACAAAATGTTTTATATGGAACTAAAAAAACAATACAAGATACAATTGAAGCAACTTTAAGAACTCCTTGAACAAAATCAAAAAACTCTTTAGATGAAAATGATTTAAATTATGAAAACTTTATCAATCTTGATGTTGAAAAGTGATTTAGATTTACTACAACAAAAGGAATTGATTTTAAAATTCATTATAATGATGGAAGTGAATCTATTACTTCATCTGAAGGACAAAATATTAAGTTTGATGATTCATCAATCACTAGAGAAATTTTAATAAATAAAAACAATTGAAGAGAAGTAAATGAAAAAAATAAAGGTAAAAGATATCATTATTATTTTGAAAAGCCAGGTATTGATAAGAAAGTAAATAAAAAATTCTCAAAAATAGAATATTATCCAACAAAGAAAGGTAAAAAAAAGAATCCCGCAAATGTAAATTTTAGTCTTCAATCAGTTGAAGAACTTGGACAAACAAACGTGAAACTATTTGCAGATTTTAATAATAAAAACCTACTTTCAGACATTAAATTAACTAGAATTGTTTCAAATTATCAGGATTTATCAACGCAGGAAGTGAATGATTTATATAAAATTTGATATAATGATTTTAAAATAAAAAAATTATTTAAAGACATACCAGAAGAAATAAATAATGAAACTAATATTAGCGATGTTAATAGACCAATGAATAAGTACAATGTAGCAAAAGACTATTTATATGACGTAAATGGTCAACAAGGAGAAAAATATTCATTTTATGAAAGCCAATATAATTATCATCAAAAGAATAAACATGATATCTTAAATGGTGAAACTAGAATAGAAAATAATGAAATAGTTTATAAAATTAGAGATGATTTTTGAGCTACAAAAGAGCAAGTGGAAAACTATACTTTCCTATATGGAGATATGGATGTTAGATTAATGTATACACATATTGATCAACAAGATATCTCTTCACAAGATGGACTAGTTTTATCAGCAACAGAGGCAGAAGCAAGAAGAAAAATGTTTGAGTATGAATCAGCAATTCTTTTAAATAGATATTTTGCATATGATGTTTTTGGAAACTTTGAATCTTCTGCAGAATCAGGTGATGAAGCAATAAAAGCAATGAGAAAAAAAGTAAATTTAACAAGTAAATTTATTAATAAAAAAGAAATAGACTCATGAAATGGTCAACCAAGGTCATATAGTGAAATTGTTCAAGATGGTGTTTATACAATTTATGGTATAAGCTCAATAAATTCTGTTGGAGGAAAAATTTACTTTTATAGTTATCTAAAAGCTCTTGAAGCTGTTATGGAAGGTATTTCACACTCTACACAATATTCAAATGAGTTAATTAATATATATATGTACACAAATATTGATAAAGATGGTAATAGTAAAGTTTATACTTTTAGAAATGATTATGAACTTAAGAAAATTGTAGAAGAAATTCTTCAATAGATGAAAACTATTAAAAAAAATAAATATGATAATCAAAAAGTAATAAGGTCATCTATAATAATTTTAATTAGTACTATTTGAATATTTTCCTTAATATTTTTAGGGAATATTATTAATAATATTAATATTCCTTTAATAATTTTATTTATAATGTTATTAATTTTAGGTAGTATTTTAAAGTATATTAACATTTCCAAGAATAGCTTAAATGAAATCAGGAATTATTATGTAATAGAAATTACTTTACTGATATTCTCAGCATATTTAATGATTAGTAACTATACTATATATTCATTTTGAAATATTATTTTTAGTGTAGTTCATCCATCATTTATTGTTGGCTTTTGTTTTATTGCTTCTTTTACAATAGGGTTATTTCTTCCAAATAAATTTGCTAGATTGGTATTAATACCTTTAATATTTATTTATCCGATTCAGTTTTTAAACATATCTTCAAAATGAATGATTTATGGTTCATTAGTATCTTCAATATGTTTAATTGAAATAATCTATGGTGTTTTAAATAATTTAAATGAACAAAGACATAGAATTGAAGAGTTAAACTCAACAATAATGGTAATTTTATTAAAAATAATATTACCTATATTAGTAATTTCTATTTTACTATTCTTTTTTCTAGGACATGAAAAACTAGCATCTTTTTCAAATGTTATATATATTAAAAAATGGAAAGTAGTCATTTTATTACTTCCATTATTGATTTTTATTATATTATTAATCATTTCAATTAATCTAAAAATATCAACTTTAATATTTTTAATTGGTAATGTGATAACTACTTTAAGTCTAAAAGATTTCTCAAATTCTACAGATTATAATAATTTTGACTTTTTATTTACTAGTCTTAATATGGATTTCTCTTCTAACTTTGAACTATTAATTATTATCTTATTGCATGCTATTACTGGAGGAATGCTTATATCTTCTATTAATTATGCGTATACAGAATGAAAAATCTATAATATTAATTTTAAGGTTTTAAAAGATATTGATACTAATATTAATAAGTTTAAAAAAAATAATAGCTATGCTATTAAATTCTTTATTCTAAAGAGTTCATTTTTAGAAGCGTTTTATTTGTCTGAAAATAGAATTAATTTAGCTCCTTTTTTAAATGTAACAAAAGGTTTCGAACCGGAATTATTATATAAGCATTTAATAAGTATAAATTTAAAAAACTCAATAATGTTTTTATTACCTTTTAATACATTTTTAACGTCTATTTTTATTGTATATGGTTTTCAAAATGAGAATAATTGAAAAATAATATCAAATTATTACTCTGGTTGTTTAACTTTATATATCAATATTTTATTTAGTCTAGTTTTAATATTTTGAGATAAACTACAATTAAAATATTTAGGTAAATGATTTTCTAAAAAACAAAATCTACCTATAAAAAATAAAAAAACTCATAAATCTAATAAATTTGGTAAAAAGGCAAAATAATTTAAATTTTAGAATATTTATAATACTATATTTTTATAACCAAAGAGATAAAATTGTAGCATTCTTGTCTAAAATTTGCTATTATTATTTTGTCTTATTTTGCCCACGTAGCTCAGTAGGATAGAGCATGCGCCTTCTAAGCGTAGGGTCAGAAGTTCGAATCTTCTCGTGGGCGCCAATTTAAAAAAATACATGCCAGCTTTTGCTAGCATTTTTTTTATTTTTTTGTAAAATAAGTGTGTTGAGGTTTAGAGGTAATAATATATGGAATTCAAATATAAATCAAAAATGTCAGAAGTAAAAAAATATGACATAATTGCAAAAGTTTATTTAAGTTATTATGTTGATCCAGTTAATAATGAAATTAACAAGTTAGAAATAAATGAGCATGAATTATTATCTTTTAATGATCATCCAACCTCAATTATAAAGAAAAATTGAGATTATAATTTTGAGGGACTTAATGAAATTAAAAAGTATAGTCCAAAGTTTGTAACTAATTTTACAAATAAAGCTTATCAAAAGCAAAAACTAATTAATGAAATTAAGTTTAAGATTAATTATCAATTTATGTCGCTTAATTTAAAAAATTTACAAAAGTATGAAAAATATAGTGTTAAAAAGGCTGAATTTATAAAAGTTGATACTAAAGAGCAATTAGACAATTTTGTAAAGATAGTTGGAACAATATTTTCAGATGAAGTAACAGATTCTAAAAAATTTTATGGAATTTTTGAAGAGTATCAAAAGGTAAGCGAGCTTTACATTATAAAATATGATGGTCAATATGTAGGAACAGGTCATTTAACTCACTTTGATGAAAATATAACTGTTATTGATGATATTGCAATGTTAGAAGTTGCAAGAGGAAAAGGTCTTGCCACTTTTTTAATGAAGTCATTAATAAATAGATGTTTAGAAAAGGGCCAAAAGGAAGCATGTCTGTTTGGTAGTAAAATGGCTTTTAATATTTATAAAAAATTAGGTTTCACAGAAGAAAATTTCTGATTAGAACAATTTAAGTTAGTTTACTAACAAGAGAATATAGGTGATTTTATTAAAAAATTTAGTATACAGTTAGTTTTTATATGTTTTTTATTTTTTATGTATTATTTTTATAGTGCTTGAGTTAATAATTTAAAGGATAAAGGTGAAGGAGAATTGATGTTTCAATTATTTGATCCTTTTAAATTAATTCTTTTAGGTACAATATTTACAATTATTTATGGAGCAATTAAAAGTCTATTATTTTCAAGATTTGTAAATCTTAAAACTTATAGAAAAAATTTGAGAGATAATATTCTTTTTCAATTTGAAAATACTATTATTTATATTGATAATTTAAAAAAAATTATTGCAGCAAATGATTTAAATGGAGCTAAAAAAGCTTTAAAGGATTTTAAATCTATTAGTTATATACCAAATTATTTATCAGATTTTATTGATAAATTAGCAAATAACTTATTATTAGAAAAGGATATAAAAGTATTTTCAGAGGCAATAGAAGTAATTTCAAATAATGTCAAAGAAACTTTTAATATTGAAAGAGAAAGAGTACTTAAAAATCAAAGGGGATTACAAGAATTAAAAATGTCAGAAGCTTATTATACAAATACAAGTTGAGATTCAATTAAGTATAATTTAGCTCTAAATAATTTAGATAATAGTCATGCAAGTAGATGAAAAATATCTAGCTTATATATTTCTAAATTTAAAAATTCTTTATTTATGGCATTTTTATTAAATATGACTATTTTTGTAATTGCCGGAGTTATAATGTCTTTAAATAGTATTAAAATAAACAATTACTTTTTTGCTGGTTTTGCATTAGCAATGTTAATAGTCGCTATGATTCATTACAATATCTCAATTATTGTTTCTTCAAAAAAATTGAATATTAAAATATATTGGTTGCATCTACTAGTTTATTACGTAATTATTTCAATAATATTTGCAAATATTATACTTAATGTTATTTTCTTTCCAGATGTATCAACAAATAATGGTTCAGAAGAGCCAGCTTGATATAATTCAGAGCTTCTTAATCTATTAAAAAGTATTTTATATATTGTATTTTCAACAATGTTATTAACATATGTATTTGGTGGTCTTTTAGAACTTTTAGAACAATCTAAATTCAATTTAATAAACTCAATTGAAACGTTTATAGTGCCATTGATAATATTTATTACTACTTTAGTAATAAATATATTATCAATATCTAAAGATCAAAATACATACTATATTATTAATTTTACTATTCTTATAATGTTTTGAATATTTATAGGTTTATGAAATAAATTTTTTGCAAGATAGATTTTAAAATCTTTTTATATTTCTAAATTCTAATATTATATAAAATTTAAAATATTATATGTTATATTACTTTTAATATTATGTTATATGAAAAGAAATATACACGCTAAAATTTGCTATAAATGCAAGATACGAATTTCAGATGGAGATGTTTATGAGCATTTTGAAGAAGAGGACATATTTTCAAATAGAGTAATATTTTATGCTCATAATAAGTGCTTAAAATAAGTTTGTTAAGTAATTTAACTTGACAAACTTTTTTTTTAGTTTAATATTAATAATGTTCTTAAATAGAAAAAAGGAGGATAAAAATGGTTAAATTAAGATTAAAAAGAGCTGGTAAAAAAAGAGCTGCATTTTATAGAATTGTAGCTTCAGATGCCCGTGTTAAACGTGATGGAGAATACATCGAATTAATTGGTACATACAATCCAATTAATGGAGAAGTAAGTCTTAAAAAGGAAATAGCTTTAAAATGACTTCAACAAGGTGCTCAACCAACTGATACTGTAAGAAATATTCTTTCAAAAGAAGGAGTTATGACTGATTTACACAATGCTAAATTGGAAAGTAAAAAAAGTCAGCCAAAAGCTAGTAAAAAAGTAGCAAAACCAAAAGTTACAACTGCTGCTAAAACTGCAAAGGCACCAACTAAAAAAGTTACTGAAACAAAAGAAAATAATTCAGATAAATAGTGATGCAAGATGTTTTTAAGACATTTGAAAGAATTTTAAAAGACATTATTCCAAAAGACATATTATATGTTTTAAAGCAAAAATACGAAACTGATAAAACTTATGAATTCATTCTTGTAATTGAAGAAAAGAATGAAGATTTTTTTAAAAACAAAAAAAATGAGGGTTTTATAGAAGCAATTACTAATTTATGTAATTCTGAAGTATCTATTTTTTCTAAGAAAATTATTATAGATTTAGAGGTTTTAGAACTACATGTTTAATAATTTACAAAAAATAGGAAAAATTGTTGCAACCCATGGTTTAAAAGGTGAAGTAAAATTTAAGTTGGAAGGTAATTTAATTCTTGTTAAAGATATAAAAAAGGAGCAATTCTTTTTAGAAAGTAGTTCTAAAAACTTAGATGTTTTTGAAGTTGAAAAATCTTACTTTTTAAATAAAAAACACATAATTGCTTTAGAAAATATTAAAGATATTGAAAGTGCTCAAAAATTAATTAATAGTTTGGTATATGTAAAAAAAGAATCTGAAATTGTAGAAGAGGAATTTAGCTATATTGGATTTGAATGTTTTTATCAAAAAAATTCTTATGGAAAAGTTATTGATGAAATGTTTAATGGTGCACATGACTTGATAAAAGTTGAAATAGATAATAAGCAAATTTGGGTTCCTTGCGTTGAATTCTATTTGGAAAAAATAGATATTGAAAGTAAGAAAATATATATGAAGCAAATTGAGGTTTTATTATAATGAAATTTTCAATTATAACTTTATTTCCCAACTTAATTAATTCTTATATATCAGAGTCAATAATTAAGAGAGCAATCGAAAAAAATAGCATTGATGTTGAAATTATTGATCTTAGAAATCACACAACCCTTAAACATAATCAAGTTGATGATTATCAACTTGGTGGTGGAAAAGGAATGGTTTTAATGGTAGAACCAGTTGTCAATGCAATTGAAAGTTGTAAAAAGGAAAATAGTTTGGTAGTTTTAACAAGTCCTCAAGGTCAAACTTGAAATCAAAATTTGGCAAAACAGTATTCTTTAAAATATGAGCATATAATATTAATATGTGGTCATTATGAAGGTTTTGACGAAAGAATTCTAGATTATGTTGATTTAGAATTATCTATTGGCGATTATGTTTTAACTGGTGGTGAAATAGCAAGTATAGTTATTTTAGATTCTATAACTAGATTATTAGATGGTGTAATTGCAAAAGATTCACATATAAATGATAGTTTTGAAAATAACTTATTAGATCATCCAGTCTATACAAAGCCAATTGATTTTAGAGGTAAAAAAGCTCCAGAGGTTTTAACAAGTGGACATCATGCAAATGTTGAAAAATATCGTCAAGAAGGTAGATTAAGAAATACTTTTAATAAAAGACCAGATCTTTTAGAAAAGAGTGAATTAAGCAAATTAGATTTAGAATTTATAGAAAAATTAAAAAAAATGAAAGGAGATAAATAATTATGAATATGTTAACAAAAAACACAAAAGCATTAATTGATGAACAATTGAATACTAATCTTCCAAATTTTACATCAGGAGATACTATCAAAGTTAATGTAAAAATTAAAGAGGGAGAAAAATTCCGTATCCAAGCATTTGAAGGTGTAGTTATTAAAACTCAAGGAAGTGGAATTTCATATTCAGTTTGTGTAAGAAAAAACTCAAATGGAGTTTTTGTTGAAAGAACTTTCCCAGTTCATTCACCAATTATTGAAAATATTGAAATAATTAAACGTGGACGTGTAAGAAGAGCTAGAATTTACTATATTAGAAAATTAACTGGAAAAGCTGCACGTATTAAAGAAGTTATTAATAATAAAACAAAAGATGCTTCAGCAGTTAAAAAATAATTATTTAATTTTAAATCTTTCATACATTTGAAAGATTTTTTTGTTTCTATTTATTTAATTCTTAAAAAAGGTAAAATATTAGATATTAAGAGGTACTTTTATGAAAAATTATTATGAAGAAATAATGCAAAAAATTAGTGAAGCAATGGCTAAAAATGATTATGATCAGGCTTTTGAAATTGTTTGTGAGGAATTAAATGCTCCATATGTACCTCAAGATTTTGAAAAGCAGTTGGAACAAATGCAAAGAAAAATAATGGAAAAACTTAATTTTAATGAAAAAAATTTTATAAATTGAACAACAGATAAAGTTGTTGATATTATGTCAAAAAAACTAGATCAAGAATCTCATTTAATGGCTTTTGATGCTTTGAGGGGATTAAATGCTAGATTAATTCTAGAAGAAATTAAAGTTTATTTATTAGATGGTGAGATAAAAGCGGAATATAAAACATTTTTAATTATGGTTTTAATTGAACAATTAGTAGATCAAGAAATATTTATTGAAAAAAATGGTTCTACTATATCTATAAATCCTTCAAAATTTAATTTAAGAGAAGCACAAGAAATTTTAAAAGATATTGAATTAAAAATAGAGCAAACTATTTATGATTCAAATCCAAGTTTATTTACAATTTGTCAACACATTGCAAACTCATATTTTTACAATGTTTTTCCAATTTTAAATTTTGATAACTTTACATTAAATGATTTAGCAATGGCAATTATTATGAAGGCTTGTGATTCATTAGGAATTAGTTTAGAAGAGGGTTTAGAATTAAAAATAGATTTTAATAAGGAAAATACAATGTTATTATTAAGTGAGTTAAATAATA
This sequence comes from Spiroplasma endosymbiont of Cantharis nigra, assembly GCF_964019925.1. Taxonomy (NCBI): domain Bacteria; kingdom Bacillati; phylum Mycoplasmatota; class Mollicutes; order Entomoplasmatales; family Spiroplasmataceae; genus Spiroplasma; species Spiroplasma endosymbiont of Cantharis nigra. The sequence continues at coordinate 716,463 of NZ_OZ026470.1, read as the reverse complement.
TCATTTAAAGAAAAGAGGTAAAAATTATGATAAAAACAACTTTCACAGAAGAGGATTTTGTAAAATTCAATGACCCAAAAAATGTAATGATGCAATTATTTGGAGTTACTTGTTCAGTTTGTGGTATTGATGAAATAGATTTTATAGATGAAAAAGCACCAAAAACATTTGGCCAAATTGCAAAGGAAATATTGGATGAAAATCCTGAAATTGACGATGATGAGTTAAATGACATGATAGAGCCTCAAATTGAAGCATGGCAAGAGTTAGATGATTATAATGCTTCAATTGGTATGCCAACATTTTTATGTCATAATTGTTATACTCAATTGATCAATGGTGAAATATCAATATCAATGAATAGCGATAGTTTAGAATAGTATATAAAAGAGGAGAACTTAGTTCATGAAATTTGTAGATTTAGCGCATTTTAATATTAAATCAGGTAAAGGTGGCGATGGAGCTGTTTCTTTTCGTCATGAACTATATGTAGCAAATGGAGGACCCAATGGTGGTGATGGTGGAAAAGGTGGTGATATTATTTTCATAGCAGATGAAGGTAAATCATCATTATTAGACTTAAAATTACAAAAATTTTACAGTGCAGAAGATGGTTTTAAAGGCGATATTAAAAATATGCATGGTAAAAATGGTAAGGATACTTATATCAAAGTCCCCGTAGGAACAATTATTTATAATAATGATACAAAGGAATTATTATTTGATTTTATTAGTGATGGACAACAAGAAGTTTTGGCTCAAGGTGGTAAAGGTGGCAGAGGAAATGCAAGATTTGCAAACTCAAGAAATAAGGCTCCAACAATTTTTGAAGCAGGAGACCCAGGACAAGAAGTAAATATTAAAGCGGAATTAAAAGTATTAGCAGATGTTGGATTTGTTGGACTTCCAAATGCTGGAAAATCTACTTTATTAAGAGCTATTTCAAACTCTAAACCTCAGATTGCAGATTATCCTTTTACAACCTTAAACCCACAATTAGGAGTGAGTAGAGATAAAAGCGGAAGAACTTTTACTGTAGCAGATTTGCCAGGACTAATTGAGGGAGCTAGTTTAGGAAAAGGTTTAGGTCATGAATTTTTAAGACACATTGAAAGATGTAAAATAATTTGTCATGTTATTGATATGTCAGGAAATTATGCAACAGAAGATGTTGTAAAAAATTATGAATTAATTAGAAAAGAACTTATTGAGTATAATTTTAATTTAGAAAAAAGAGTTGAAATTATTGTAGCTAATAAAATTGATATTGATGAAGCTAAAATAAATCTTTTATACTTTAAGGAAAAATATAAAGATAAAAAAATTATTGAAGTTTCTGGATTGACTAAAATTAATATTGATCAATTATTATTAGAAATAGGTTCTACTTTAGAAATAGTAAAAGATATTCCTTTATGAGAAATAAAAGATGAAAATCCTCAAGATTATAAAGTTTATAACTTTGAATCTGACTTAAAAGATATTCAAGTCAAAAATCTTGGAAATGGTAGATGAAGAATTGAAGGTGAGGATGTTTATAAAGCGTATCAAAAAACTCCAATCTCAACTTATGATAATTTACTACTGTTTAATGAAAAACTTAAACATTTAGGTGTTTATAATATCTTAAGAGAAAAAGGAGCCCAACGTGGTGATGTAGTTAAAGTTTTTGATATAGAATTGGAGTGAATGGATTAGTATGCAATTAAAAGAATATTTAGATTATTTAGTAAATTGATTACAACAAGAAGTTAAAAAAGCAAATCAAAAAGGTGTTATTGTAGGAATTAGTGGTGGTATTGATTCAGCTGTTGTTGCAGCTCTTGCAAAAAAAGCATTTCCAGATGATTATTTGACTGTTTGAATGCCATGTAAATCTAGTGAGTTAGATGAAAAATGCAAATTAGAATTAATTAATAAGCTTAATTTAAAAAATGTATCAGTTGATTTATCTAAAACATTTGAGGTTCTATCAGATTCATTAAATAAATCTGGAATTGAACAATCAAAAATAGCTCTTGCAAATTCTAAAGCAAGATTAAGAATGACAACACTTTATTCAATGGCTCAAACTCATAATTATTTAGTTTTGGGAACTGATAATGCTGATGAATGACATATTGGTTATTTTACAAAGTTTGGTGATGGAGGAGTGGATTTATTACCAATTGTTCATCTTTTAAAAAGAGAAGTTAGAGAAGCTGCAAAAATTTTAGGTGTGCCTGAATCAATTATAAATAGAGCTCCAACTGCAAGTTTATGAGAAGATCAAACAGATGAATCTGAAATAGGCTTTAGCTATGATTTAATCGATGATTATATTAGTGGTAAATTAGTGGATATTGAAGTAAAAGAAAGAGTTGATTATTTGAACAAAATTTCAGAACATAAAAGAAAAGCTGCTCCAGCTCCAAAAAATATTAGATAGTACTTTAAAGTTTTAGACTTTAAAGTTTTTTTATTTAAAAAAATAACACTTATTTGATTATTTTTTGATAAAATGAATTTGAAAGGGTAAAAAATAGAAATAAAAATTTAACATATTTAGTAATAAAATTCATCAATAAGTTTATATATCTAAAAAATAAAATAACGTATACAAATAATTTTATATAAAATTTTTTAATTACTTTATCCCTTCATTATTTTAAAATAGTAATCAAATTAAATAATATATTATAAGTAAAAAATTTGTTAGTTATAAGAAATGGAGAAAATTAAAAATGAAAAAATTATTAGCAGTACTTGGTTCAATAACATTGGTAACTTCAAGTTCGTTTACAGTAGTATCTTGTTTTGGAGGGACAACTGACCCAGAAAAAGAGAAAACTAAGTGATCAGATGAAGAAATTTTAGAAAGATTTGGTTCATTAGAAATTAATGAATTAGATAATGGTGACTTAGAGTTATCATCAAAAGATGATCACTTTAAGATTTGATCAGGTTCAAGTAATGGAAATAAATATGAAAGAATCGTTAAAAAAGATGATGTAGATAATAATAATGTTAATTTTTTATATGATAGTTTACTTCCAATGGATGCAAGTTTAGAAAAACCATTTGGAATAGAATTGATGTCAGGATTTTATGTTGGTAAAAGTGAAGATGAAGTAAAACAAGCTTTTTCAAATGTTTATAATAATATTCAAATTGAATTTGGTTCAGAAATGACAAATGATAATCATTGGAATCTAAAAAAGAAAAATGCATTCTCAATATTTTTGGGATCAGGACATATATCAGGTTATACATTTTCATGTACAAGGATATGAGAGGATGTACTAAAAATCAAAACAAATAAAGGAGAAGATATTTATATTGGTTTAATTTCATTATATATAGATTACTTTGTGGGGTATGTAACAAGTAATTTAAGCACTTGAATGAAACAATTTTTTGAAGAATATAGTAGTCAACTAAACTCTCCAGATTTACTAATTGAAGAAGTGGTAAATGAAAAAGGCAAGATTATTGCAAATAGCAAAAATCAGCATCTAAATTTAAAATTATATAATGCTAATTTTACATTTAAACAAAAGATTGATTATAAGCAAGATGAAGAAACAGAAGTTAGAAATACTGAAATTGAATATGCGTTAAATTCATATATTAGAAGTAAAGTTTCATCTCATACCTCTGAATTTAATTATAAATATGAAAATTCATCTTATAAAGATTTTTATTTTGACCATATCATAGACTTAGAAGATCCTAATAAAGATAAGGAAAGTCATTATAATAGGGGATTTGAAATATGAGGACCAAATAATAAGAGTTGAGATTATAACAGTATAATATATACAAAAATGGATATTATCAACAGTTAATTTATTTAAAAATATTAGATATAATTTTATTATTAACTTCAATTATTAAAAGTTGAAGTTTTTTATTTTTAAATTAAATTCTCTTATATAATTGTCATTAGTATAAATCAATTAAATAGATAATTATTAAAACTTTTTTATATTAATGGACTTTTTTGTTAGATAATTAAATAAATAAGGAGAACTATAAAATGACAGAAGTACAAGCAAATAGTATAAGTGAATATATTGATAATTTACCAGATGAAATAGCAGATAAGATGTTTGAAGAATTAATAGCTGGAATGAGTTTATATTTTGCTATTGTTTTATTTGGAGAAGAAATTGAAAAAAATTATGAGCCATTAAAATTAGATGGAAAACCCCTTGAAGAAATAGCAAGAGTTGTTAAAGAAAATGAAATAGGTGAAGAAGAGGTTTATTCTGCTCTAATGGGTTCATTGCAAGAAGAATCAGATGCTGAATTATTTGCAGAAGATTGTGTACAATCAATTGCTTTTAGTCCTGATTTTCCTAAAGAAGTTTTAGAAAAATTAAAAGAATTAGATATTGAATTAAATGACTTTTCAATGAACTTAATTGTTACTTTAAAGGATGAATTTATTGACTTTTTTGTTAATGATTTAGATATTCAAGAGTGAAAAAATGATATTATTGACGCTTTAGTGGCAAGTTGAGACTAAAAAAAATGATAAAACTAGATTAAAAAAATCTAGTTTTTTTAATAAATATGTTATTATAATTAAGATTGTAGATAGGGTAATTTACAGTTGGGCTAAAAAGGTGATTGTTATGAAAACACTATTAATGAGTAAAACAAATTTTAAAGTATTAGACTTTAGTCTTCCTTTATGAGTTGTATTGCTAGTTTTTACAATAATTGCATCTATTTCTTTAACTATATATTTTTTAATACTTTTTAGAAAAAATTCAAAATTTTACTTTGAAAAAGAACAAGTATCAGCAGATGAATTTAAAAGACTTGAAAAATTTGAAAATCAAAGAAATAATTTTGAGCTAGAAATAGCTAAAATTAAAAAAATTCAAAGAGATAGAAGAAAAAAATAAAACCTTTTTATGCTCATAAAAAAAGGGGCGTTTTTTATGAGTGGATTAGTAAATCCAATTAAAAATGAAGAATTAAATGAAAATCAAAACCAACAAACTGTTGGAACTTTTGCGTTAAATTCAAACCCTCAAAATAATCCTAATTACTTTAACGAAACAGCAATATATCAAAAAAATTTAATTGAAAATAAGAACTCTGGGTATATAAGACCAAGACAATTAAATTTTGATAATAGTTATCAACAAAATAGAATGCCTGATTATAAGAGAAGTGAAGTAAGAGATCCAAATGAAAAATTCTATCTTCAAAATAATCAAAGAGATTTAATTCAATATCAACAACCAAGATATCAACCAACTCAAATGCAGTCATATGTAAATTATCAAAATCAATATAGTAATAATTTAAAACAAGAGCGTTTAGATTTTGAAAATATGTCAAGAATTAATTATGGAAATTATAGAGATGAAAATCAATATAATAGAATGGTTTATCCTCCAAACAATCAAATCAATAATCTTCAAAGAAATGAAATTTATAATAATAAGCCTTTATATGAAAATTATCATATGCCAAATAATAATATGCAATATGGCTATAATGATTTCTCTAATAATAATCAATTTTATAATCCAAATCCAAATTTTGGATATAATCCAGAAGTTGACTATGCACCAGTTAGTTCAAATAATTATAATCCTTATGAGCATAATTCATATGGAGAAAGAATGAAAAAGGCAAATATCATTCCAAAAGAAATAGCTAAGGAAATAAGAAGTGAAAAATTAAGAATATTTTTAATTTTCTTAATAGGAGTAGTTGGTATAATTACGACTTCAATTATGTTAGCAATTTATTATAAAGCTGGAGATAATGGAACTTACATGGGAGTAGAAAGAGCAAAAGTAATGTATCCTTTCTTCTCAATAACATTATTAATTGTATCAGCAGGATTTTTTATAACTAGTTTAACTGACTTTGCCTTTATTTATTCAAATGTCAAAAAATATGAAAAGGATCTTTTATTTGGAAAAGAGCTCGTACCTTATTTTATTACTAGAAATTATAGAACTTTAATATCAAGAGGAGTTTATTTAAACTGAGTATCATTTTGTATTTATATTTTTGGAGCAATTTCATTAGCAATAATGTATGGTTTACAAAGTAAATATTTAAATGGAAATCCAGATATTTATTTCTTATTTTGAAAAGTTGGGAGTCTGAAATCACTAGATTCAGAAATTAAAACAAATATAGTTATTTTATTTATTACTTTAATAGTTCACGTATTAAACATAGTAACAACTAGAACAAGAAAAAATAATTTAATTGGGTATTATGGATATGAAATAATACCACAACAAGAAATAAAAGAAATTAGAAAAAAAGCAAATAAAGTTTGTATGATTATATTCTTTACTTCAATGGCAATTCTTTTATTTTTAATTGTTATACCTTGATTAATTATTAGAAAAAAAAGAGGTCTTTCATTAAAACCATGAGGAGTAATAAATCAATAGATAGAAAAATTAATAGTTTATATGTTCACATTCCATTTTGTGAACATATTTGTTTTTATTGTGATTTTGTAAAAGTAAAAAAACCACAAGATCCAAAAATAATTGAAAAGTATTTAGACAAAATTGAGTTTGAATTAGAGGGCTACGAAAATAGATTAGAAGATATTCAAAGTATTTATATTGGGGGAGGAACTCCAAGTTGTTTAAACGAAGAGCAAACAAGAAGGATGTGCAATATTCTTTTAAAGTTTACTAATAAACCAAACTTTGAATATTCAATAGAGTTAAACCCTGAATCAGTTACACTAGAAAAATTAAATATTTATAAGGAATTTAATATTAATAGAGTTAGTATGGGAATTCAAACTTTTGACAATGAATTATTAAAAAAAATTGGAAGAATTCACGATAATTCATTAGCAATAAAAGCTTTCAAACTAATTCGAAAAGCGGGATTTAAAAATGTAAGTATAGATTTAATGTATAACTTATATGATCAAACTAAAGAAAATATTGCAACAGATTTAAAGTATCTTAAGGAATTAAAACCAGATCATATTTCATGATATTCATTAATAATGAAAGAAAAATCAATTTGGGGAAGAAAAAATATGAAACTACCCGAAAATGACGAGTTATTTGATGAAATAGTTAATCAAGGTCTTAAAGATTTAGGTTATATTAGATATGAAATATCAAATTATGCTTTAGGAGAAAATAATAAATCATTTCATAATATTAGTTATTGAAATAATTCCACATTTGCTGGTGTAGGTATTGGTGCTACAGGATTTGAACAAATTGATAATAAATATTATCTGACTAAAAATGAAGGCAATATTTTAAATTATAAAAAAGAGTTTGAGTTGCTTTCACAAGAAGATTATTATTTTCAAATTATAATGATGGGTTTAAGAATGGTAGAAGGAATTGATGTGTCTTTAGAAAAAAATAAAGAGATAGTTACTTTTTATCAACAAAAAATTGAACAAAAAATTGAACAAAATTTATTAGAAATAGTTAATAATAATCTTAGATGTACAGAAAGGGGATTTAATATCCTAAATGAGATATTAATAGATTTTTTATAATATGAAAAAAGCTTTAATTGTAGTAGATTATCAATATGATTTTGCAAATCCTTTGGGAAAACTTTATGTGCCTCAGGGTGAATTAATTCAAAAGAAAATTGAAAACAAAATTAGTGAATATAAAAAGAATGGAAATTATGTTATTTTTTCCGGAGATTTTCATCCCCAAAATCACATTTCTTTTATTGAATGACCAGAACATTGCGTAGTTAATTCACAAGGTGCAGAGTTTATTATTGATTCATCAAATGCTGACTTAATAATAAGAAAAGGAACTAAATTAGATTATGATAGTTATTCTGCTTTTTATATTTCTAAAGATAAAGAAAATGAGAAGTTAAATGTTGAATCTGAATTAGACTTTTGATTAAAAACTAAAAAAGTAGAGGATTTAGAGATATGTGGTTTAGCTTTAGAAGTTTGTGTGCAAGCTACATATGATGATGCTATTAAAAAAGGATATAATTCTGTAATTAATTATGATCTTTCTAAAAAAATAAATTAAAAAGAGCGATTAATTGTTTGGAGGAACACATGCTTAAACAATTAAAAACTATTGATAATAACAATTTATCTTTTTTAAAAGTAACTAATGATGATAATTTTATAGATTTTAAAGATATTATATATAACTTTTCAAATCAACCTCAGGTAAAAATAGAGCAAAAGTACGATATACTTTTTTCTGAGGCAATTAAAAGTAATTCTTTCATAAAAATAGTAAAAGAGTTGGAAAGAGAATTTAATAAGACTTATATTTTGTGAAAACTAACAGAGAATATATCTTATTGAACAACAATGTTTTTTTCTAGTAAGTTTACAATTGGCAATGGATTTAAAATATTGCAAAGAGTATTTATTTTAAAACAAATCTTTTTAACTCAATTAAGATATAACTCAAATATTTGATTGAAGTTAACTAAAAAACAAACTGAAAAAATTAAAAACTCTAAGGATTCAAATGCTATTAATTATAAGTTAATTTTACTATTTTATGATTTTAATGAAAATGAAGATTTAAAAAGTCTAATTAATGAAGAACAAAAACTGCTTTTAAATTTAGTTTTGAGATCAGATAAAACTGAAGATTTTATTGAGCTAAATAAAAATATAAATTTGGATGTATTTAAATATTTGCCAATAAATATGAAACTCTTTCAAGGAGAAGTAATTAGATCAACTTCAAATTTAAATTTAAAAGAAAAGGCAAAATTAGCTTATTCCACTTTTATGCAACTATATTGTATTTTTATTGAGGAAAATTATTCTAATAAAATTTAATACTTAAAAGCACTGGTCTAAACTAGTGCTTTTAATTTGTGCTTTTATTTTTAGTTGGGATGTATATTTACTAGATAGATTTCTAATTGATAAGTAAGCAATTAACACCTTATTCTTAAATTCAAATTATTTTATAAAAATTTCAAAAAATTAGCACTTAAACATTGACATTGCTAAAACAAAATGTAATATATTATTGATTAGCAATTAGACACATAGAGTGCTAATCAAGAGGAGGAATGTTTATGGATTTTACACAAAAACCAGATCCTTTAAATGATCCAGAAATCCTAAATAAATATACAAGGGATTTAACAAAGGATGCAAAAGAAGGAAAAATTGATCCAATCATTGGAAGAGATGATGAGATTATGAGAGTAATTAGAATATTAAGTAGAAAGACTAAAAATAATCCGGTTTTAATTGGTGAGCCTGGTGTTGGTAAAACAGCTATTGCAGAAGGTTTAGCTCAACGAATAAATAAAGGTGATGTTCCAAGTGTTTTAAAAGATAAAAAAATTCTAGAGTTAGACATGGGAAGTGTTATGGCTGGAGCTAGTTTTTTAGGAGATTATGAAGCAAGAATCAAGGGAATTGTAAATGCAATTCAAAAAGAAAATGGTCAAATAATATTATTTATCGATGAATTACATTTAATTGTGGGAGCAGGTAAAACTGGAAACGGGGGAGGAATGGATGTTTCAAACCTATTAAAACCTTCTCTTGCTAGAGGTGGTATTAAAGTTATTGGAGCAACAACTCTAAAAGAATACAGAGAATATATAGAAAAAGATGCGGCACTTGAAAGAAGATTTCAAAAAGTTATTGTAAGTGAACCCACTATTGAAGAAACAATTTCAATTTTAAGAGGATTAAAGGAGCGTTTTGAAACATACCATGGAGTAAGAATTCATGATAATGCTTTAGTTGCAGCTGCACAATTAAGTGATAGATATATCTCCGATAGATTTTTACCAGATAAGGCAATTGACTTGGTAGACGAGGCAAGTGCAACAATTAAAACAGAGTTAGCATCAGTTCCTACAGAGTTATATCAAATTGATAGAAAAGTTATGCAATTAGAAATTGAAAAAGCAGCACTTTCTAAGGAGCAAGATGAAAAATCTAAAGATAGATTACAACAAGCCGAAAAAGAACTAAAAAATTTAAAAACAAAACAAGCCGAATTTAATAATAAATGAAATTCTGAAAAAAAAGCATTAGAAAAAATTAATCAGTTTAGGTCTACTATTGATAGTTTAAAAATTGAACTAGAGCAAGTTCAAGCACAAGCTAATTATCAAAGAGCTGGAGAAATTCAATATTCATTATTACCAGCCTTAGAAAAACAATTAAGTTCTGCACTTGATAATAATAAGGAAAAATTAATTTCAGAGGAGGTTACTGAAATTGAAATTGCTTCAATTGTATCTAAATGAACTGGAATAGAAATGGAAAATCTAATTGAAAGTGAGAAACAAAAACTTTTAGGTTTAAGTACAACACTTAAAAAAATGGTAAAAGGTCAAAATCAAGCATTAGAACTTGTATCTGATGCAATTATTCGAAGTAGAAGTGGAATTAAAGACCCAAATAAGCCAATAGGTAGTTTCTTATTTTTAGGTCCAACTGGTGTTGGTAAAACAGAAGTTGCAAAATCACTTGCAAAAAATTTATTTGGAAGTGAGAAAAAAATGCTTAGATTTGATATGTCTGAATATATGGAAAAACATTCAGTATCTAAATTATTAGGTTCTCCTCCTGGTTATGTTGGTTATGAAGAGGGAGGTAAACTTACTGAGGCTGTAAGAAGAGCCCCATATTCAATACTATTATTTGATGAAGTAGAAAAAGCTCATCCAGATGTTTTTAATATATTTTTACAAATTTTAGATGATGGTAGAGTTACTGATTCTCTTGGAAAGACAATTGATTTTAAAAATACAATCATAATTATGACTTCAAATATTGGTTCTGAATATCTAATTTCAACACCACCAGAGTTAATTGACCAAGATGTTCTAAATGAGAATTTAAGAAAATTCTTTAGACCTGAATTTTTAAATAGAATTGATAATATTGTGACTTTCAATGCTTTATCTAAAGATGTTATTAAAGAAGTTATTATAAAAACTTTAGATGAATTAAAAGAGAGAGTTTTATTATCAAATGAATATATTATAAATTTTACAGATTCATCTATAAAAAAAATTTTAGAAGAAGGTTATGATCAACAATATGGTGCTCGACCAATTAAAAGATATATTGAAAGAAATATTGAGACTTTAATTGCAAGGGCAATAGTTTCGAGTGAGATAGAACCTAAGAGAAATTATGTAATTGATGTTAAAAATAACAATTTTGTACTATCAACTTCAAATAAATTAAATTAGCACTTGATTATTAAGAGTGCTATTGATAAACTAGAAATGTATTGTTATGGAGGTGTTTTTAATTGTTAACAAAACGTCAAAACCTAATTTTAAAATCCATTATAGAAGAATATATTAAAACTGCATTACCAGTTGGTTCTAAAAGGATTCAAGAGGTATTAACAATGGAAGTATCATCTGCAACAATTAGAAATGAATCAGCATTTCTAGAGGAACAAGGCTTTTTAGAAAAAGCTCATACTTCTTCTGGAAAAGTTCCTTCAACAAAAGGTTATAGATACTATGTTGATAATCTTATGGAATCAAATAACATTGAAGATATCAAAGTTCAGATTAATGAGATCTTTAAAAAAAGAGGAGCCACTATTGATGAGATTTTAGAAAAAACCTCATCAATCTTAAGCGAAATGACAAAATTAGCAACAGTTGTTGCGACTTCAGAAGTAAATGGTGAATTACTCTTATCAAAAATTGAATTAATACCTATTTCAAATAAATCTGCAGTTGTAATATTTGTTCTTTCAAATGGAGCAATTGAAAATAAAAATATAAATCTTGATTCAATAACTTTAGAAGAACTAAGATTATCAATTGATTTATTTAATGAAAGATTAGTAAATTCTAAAATTTCTGAAATTGAAACAAAATCACAAGCAATGATTCCTGTATTAAGACAGCAAGTTAAAAAATATGAGTTTGTATTACAAACTTTAATAGGAGCTTTAATACATACAGATTCAAATAAATCAAGAACAAGTGGTGTTAAATATTTATTAGAAAACCCAGAGTTTAATGATGCAAATAAGATAAAAGATATTATTCAATTTATTGAAAATGCTTCTCCCTTTGTTTGATTTAATTACCAAAGTAAAACAAACAAAACTACTGTAGCTATTGGTTTAGAAACAGGTAATGAAAATGATGATATTGCAGTTATTGGGACAAACTTTCCCACAAAAGGTGGGGGCAAAGGTGCTTTAGCTCTAGTTGGGCCTAAAAGAATTGAATATGATAAAGTGTCAAAACTTTTAGAATGAATAAGCAATAAAATTGAAGAAAAGTTTTTGTTGGAAGGAGAATAAAAATGGAAAAAGAAAAAATGAAAAAAATTTTGGATCTATTTGAAATAATTAAAAAAGAATTAAATATAAATCCAAAAGTAAAAGAAATTAAAGATGAAAAATCTGATAAAGATCATAAAGATATAAAAACTGAAGACAAAAAAAATAAGGAAGTTAAAGTTGAAGAACTTTCTAATATTGAAAAATTGGAATTAGAGTTTGTAGCTTTGAATGATGAAATTGCAAAACTAGAAGAAGCAAGATTAATTGCGGTAGCTGATAATCAAAATACAGTTAGAAGATTTCAAAATGAAAGTGTTTTGGTTAGAAAGTATGGCGGTGAAAAATTAGCTTCAGAGCTGATTCCAGCAATAGATATGTTTAGAGGAGTTTTAAAATCAACTCCTGATAATGCTGAAATTAAAAATTATTTAATGGGATTTGAAATGATTATTAATCAAATTGACCAAGCATTAACAAATGCTGGTGTAGCAATGGTTGTTGTAAAACCAGGAGATGATTTCAATCCAGAATTGCATTCTGCAATTGAGCAAGTAAAAAGTGAAGAATTTAAATCAGGGAAAATAGCAATCGTTGTTTCGAATGGTTATAAATTACATGATAGAGTTATTAAACATGCAGCTGTAAAAGTTGCAGAGTAATTTAGAAAAATATTAAAGGAGAGATTAATTATGGCAAAAGAAAGAATTATAGGAATAGACTTAGGTACAACAAATTCATGTGTAGCTATTATGGAGGGTGGACAACCAATGGTTCTTGAAAACCCTGAAGGTCAAAGAACAACACCATCTGTTGTTGCATTTAAAAATAGTGACATTATTATTGGGGGAGCTGCAAAAAGACAGGCAGTAACAAACCCAAATACAGCAATATCAATTAAACGTGATATGGGAACAAATAAAAAAAGAAATTTAGAAGGAAAAGATTATTCTCCAGAACAAATTTCTGCAGAAATTTTAAGATATTTAAAAAAATATGCTGAAGATAAAATTGGTACAAAAGTTACAAAAGCTGTTATTACAGTACCAGCTTACTTTAATGATGCTCAAAGAAAAGCTACAAAAGATGCAGGGAAAATTGCAGGTTTAGATGTTGAAAGAATTATTAATGAACCTACTGCAGCTGCATTGGCATATGGAATTGACAAACAAGATAAAGAAATGAAAGTTTTAGTTTATGACTTGGGTGGAGGAACATTTGACGTTTCATTATTAGAATTAGCAGAAGGAACATATGATGTTTTATCAACTTCAGGAGATAATGAATTGGGTGGAGATGACTTCGACCAAAAAATTATGGATTGAATCGGTCAAGAAATTAAAAAAGAACACAATATTGATTTATCAAAAGATAAAATGGCTTTACAAAGATTTAAAGATGAAGCAGAAAAAGCAAAAATTAACTTATCAAGTCAAGTTGAAACAGAAATTAACTTACCATTTATTGCAATGAATGAAAGTGGACCAGTTAACTTTTCAACTAAATTATCAAGAGCAGAGTTTCAAAAAATGTCAAAAGATTTAGTTGAAAGAACTAGAAAACCAGTTGAAGATGCTTTAAAAGAAGCAAAATTAAAAGCTAGTGATATTGATCAAGTTCTTTTAGTTGGTGGATCAACAAGAATTCCAGCAGTTCAAGAATTAGTAAAATCATTACTTGGAAAAGAACCAAATAGAACTATTAATCCAGATGAAGTTGTTGCTATGGGTGCAGCTATTCAAGGTGGAGTTTTAGCTGGGGACGTAACTGATGTTCTTTTATTAGATGTTACTCCTCTAACATTAGGGATTGAAACAATGGGTGGAGTTATGACACCTTTAATTCAAAGAAATACAACAATTCCTACTGAAAAATCACAAGTATTCTCAACAGCAGTTGATAATCAACCAGCAGTTGATATTAATGTATTACAAGGTGAAAGACCAATGGCTGGAGATAATAAATCATTAGGACAATTCCAATTAACAGGAATCAAACCAGCTCCAAAAGGAACTCCTCAAATTGAAGTTACATTTAAAATTGACGTAAATGGTATTGTATCTGTAACTGCAAAAGATAAAGCTACTAATGAAGAAAAAACTATTACAATCTCAAACTCAGGTAGTTTATCTGATAAAGAAATTGAGAGAATGGTTAAAGAAGCTGAAGAAAATCAAGAGTCAGATAATAAAAAACGTAAAAATATTGAACTAAAAAATAAGGCTGAAAGTTACTTGAATATAATTGAATCTTCAATTAGTGAAACTGGAGATCAAGTAAATGAAGAGCAAAAAAAACAATCTGAAGAAATGGCAAAAGAAATTCGTGAATTAATTTCAAAAGAAGATTATGAAACTTTAGAGAAAAAAATGAATGACTTAGAGCAAGCAATGAAAATGGCTTCAGAAATGGCAGCTCAACAAACACAAGCTGGTGCAACTGAACAACCAAAAGAAGATATTGAAGATAAAAAAGATAAAAAAGACAAAAAAGATAAAAAAGACAAAAGTAAAGATGAAGAATCTAAATAATTTTAAAAAACAACTAATTTGTAGTTGTTTTTTAAAGATAAGAAAGAAGGTATATTATGGCTAAAAGAGATTACTATGAAATTTTGGGTATTGCCAAATCTTCATCTGAAGATGATATCAAAAAAGCATATCGTAAGTTAGCTAAAAAATACCACCCAGATATTTGTAAAGAACCAGATGCGGAAGAAAAGTTTAAAGAAGCTACAGAAGCAGCTGAAGTACTATTGGATGCAAATAAACGTCAAGCTTATGATCAGTTTGGTCACGATGGATTAAGTGGAATGGGTTCTGGCTTTGGTGGTGGATTTGGACAAGGATTCGGAGACTTCTTCTCAAATATGGGAGGAGCAGGAGACTTTTTCTCAGACATCTTTTCTAATTTTTTTGGAGGAAGAGGTAATTCTTCTTCAAGAGCAAGATCTTCAAGAGGAAAAGATGTTGTAATAGATGTTAATTTAACTCTAAAAGAATTATTATTTGGAGTTGACAAAGAAATTAAAATGGATTTAATTTCAAAATGTGATAATTGTGATGGAACTGGTGCAAAATCAAAATCAGATATTGTTGAGTGTGAAGTATGTAATGGACATGGTGTTGTTACTGTACTTCAAGATATGGGTATTGCTAAATTTCAAACACAACAATCTTGTCCAAAATGTAAGGGAAATGGAAAAGAAAATAAGAATCCATGTAAAACTTGTAGAGGAAATGCAACTGTTCTTAAAAAGGAAACTGTCATGATGCCAATACCAAAAGGTTTAGTTCCAGGTCAGCAAATTGTTTTAAGAAATGCAGGAAACTATTCTCCAAATGGTGGAGAACGTGGGCATTTATATGCAGATATACATCTGAATGGTTCTAAAAAATTAGCAATAGTAAATGAGTTTGATATTAAATTTAAATTTGATATTAGTTATCTAGATGCTATTCTTGCAAATGAAATTTCTATAAAAACATTAGATGGAAATATTAATGTAAAAATACCAAAAGGTATTAAAAATGGAGATATTATTACTGTTAAAAATTATGGACTATATAGAGGTGTTAAATCATCTCACAGAGGTAATTTATTATTAGAAGTTAATTTTGTAATTCCAAAAGATCTTGAAAAAAACGAGAGAGAAAAATTGCAAAGTATATTAAATTCAACTGATTTTAAAGTTACAAATAATTTAGAAGAATAACCTATAAGGTTATTTTTTTTACATAAAGTATTATTTTTCAAAGCCACTAATTATTGTATAATTAGTTAGTGAGGTTTATTATGTCTGATAAAATAAAAGTTTTAAAAATTAATAAAAATTTAACAAATACCTTTGATGAAAACTCAGGGGATTTTTATACAAATAAACTATGATTTGATGAAAACTCTGGAGAGACAATTTTAACAGAATTGGATAAAACAATGGAATTTAAAGCAAAAAACATATCAAAAATTGATCTTGTTCAAAATGCTAATTCTCATTTTTTTGCTCCAGAAAATTCAAATAATTTGGCTTTTCAAAAAACTGATATTGGTAATAAAACATATGAGTCAATTAATTTAGTTGATAAGATGATTATGCCAAGAAGATCTGATATAAGAAAAGAAATTATTGATTTAAGAGTTAGAAGTTATGAAAATGAACAAAATGATAAAGATTATCTTCTTAATAAATTAAATATTGATTTAAAACCAAATAATAAATTTAAAAACTATAATTTAGCTAGAAATGAGAAGTTAGTGCCTAAAACAAATTCTTATCAACAAGAACTAAAAGAGTTAGAAGTTTCATTAAATAAAAAAATTGATGAGATTAAAAAAACTGTGGAAATGACTTCAGAGCAAATAACTGATATTTTTAATAATAAAGAAGAAGTTGTAAAGAACAAAGAAAATAAAGAAAAAGATAGTTCTTTAGTTCAAAAATCAAATGAAGTAAATTCAGATAAAAATGAGAATGAAAATGTATTTTTTTCTAAAATTATTAAAGAAGAAGAGAAAAATGATATTAAGAATGATGTAAAAGATAAAATAAATTTTGATAATAAAAAAGAATTCTTTGAAAATCAGTTAGATGATGAAAAATTATTATCTGCAAATATGTTATTAGTAGAAAATAAGTTGTTAACAGAAAATAAAAGATTAATGGAAGAAAAATTATTAGTAGAAAATAAACTTTTAGCTGAAAATAAAAGACTAAATGAGGAAAAAATTTTAATGGAGCAAAAATTTTTAGCTGAAAAAAAATTAGTTGAAGTAGAATTAGAAGAAGAAAATAGATTAGCAGAAATAAAACTATTAGAAGAAAAAAGAAAAATGACAGAAGAACAATGATTAACTAATAGAAAATTAATAATTCAAAAAAAACTAGTAGAAAAAAGACTGCTTGATGAACAATCAAAAGCACTTGAAGAGCAGAAAAAAGGAATTGAAGAACAAAATCTTAAAGAACAAAAAAATTTTCAAGATCTGCAAGAAATTGAAGATGACAAAAAACTTCAAAAAATGGAAATTAAAAGAGATGAAATGAACGTCAAACAAAATTTAGAAACTAAAGCCGATGCTGAACAAAAAATAGACAAAATTGTGCATGTTAATTTTGAAGATGAAAATGCGAAAAAGAATAATGATAAATCTTTAAACATTAGTAATACACTTCCAAGTGCTGATTTAGATACAAAGGAGTTAAATTTATTCTTTAAAGAGGATAATAATTACTCATTGCCGGTAATAAATAATTCTGATTACACTATTGCAAATACAGTTGATGATCTACAAAAAGCTTTTAATAGTCTTGAAAATAGAAATAAAAAAAATAAGGTGAAAACTGATTTTTTTGAAAAAGATGGTGGCACAACTCAACTTGTAGAAAGCCTACAAGTAAAATCAAAATTAACTAAGAATCAAAACTTAAATTCTTTTAATTTTGATTCATTTGAGGATTGATATAATGACTCAAAAGTAGATAAAAAAATTAGTAAACTATCAAAAAAGGAACAGAAAAAAAAGAAATAAAATAAGGCGAAAATTATGAAAAAAAAGAAAGTTATTGTTGGTCTAAGTGGAGGTGTAGATTCTTCTGTTACTGCAGCAATATTATTAGAACAAGGTTATGAAGTTGAAGCTCTTTTTATGAGAAATTGAGATAGTAACTTAAATAATGATATTCTTGGAAATAAATTAGATGAAGAAGTATGCCCACAAGAAAAGGATTACTTAGATGCTTTAGAAGTAGCTAAAAAATTGAATATAAAAATTCATAGAGTTGATTTCATTAAAGAATATTGAGACTATGTTTTTGAGCATTTTGTAAGTGAATACAAAAAGGGAAGAACACCAAATCCAGATATTCTTTGTAATAAATACATTAAGTTTGATAAGTTTTTAGATTATGCAATCAATGATCTTAAAGCAGACTATATTGCAATGGGTCATTATGCAGGAGTAAGATTTGATAAAGATAAAAATACTTATGAATTAATAAGAGGACTTGATAAGGAAAAAGACCAAAGCTATTTTCTTTGTCAGTTAAATCAAAAACAGTTATCAAAAACGCTTTTTCCACTTCAAAAATTTCAAAAGAGTGAAATTAGAAAAATTGCAAAAAAATATGATTTAATAACAGCTGAAAAAAAAGATTCTACAGGTATTTGTTTTATTGGAGAGAGAGATTTTACTAATTTTTTACAAAATTATATTTCAAATCAACCAGGAGATATTATAGATATAAAATCTAATAAAAAAATAGGAACACATATTGGTGTAATGTATTATACAATTGGCCAAAGAAAAGGACTAAATCTTGGTGGTCAAAAAGAACCATATTATGTTGCTAAAAAGGATATTATAAATAAAATTATTTATGTAGCTCCAGCAAGCGACGAAACTTTTTTAGAATCAAAAAGTTGCATAGTTGAGGAATTTAATTTTATATCTAATTACGAAATATATTTTAAATCAAATAAGTTTCAATGTAGTGCAAAATTTAGATATAGACAAAAAGACATTAAAGTAGAAGTAGAAGTAATCTCAAATAATAAAATTAAAATTACTTATCAAGAACCAGTTAGGGCTGTTACAGAGGGTCAAGAAGCAGTATTATATATTAATGAGATTTGTCTTGGTGGTGGAGTTATTGATAAAGTTTTAAAAATTTAAAAAAATGAGTTAAAATAAAAAAGAATTAGAAGAAGGTGTAGAGTTACATGTTATTAAGCAGTTCAACAAGTACTATTGTAATTGGAGTTGTTGTTTTAGTTGTTTTAATATTTGTTATAGTTTCATCAATAACAAGTAAAAAAGCTCAAAAAGTTGAACAACAAAAAAGAAAAAAAGTAGTTAAAGAAGAAATTAAAAACTATCTGGCAAAAACACAAAACATTAAAAACATTAAAGTTGAATATGAAAAGGTTTATGCTAGAAAAGGCGTAGAGTACAAATATAGAGATGTTTTTGATGTTGTTGTTCAAATGTTTGAACCAAAAACAAATAAGTTAATTTCAACTAATGCATATGAAGTAGAAGGAATTACTACAAAATCAGGAAAAAATAACTATGTAACTGCTTGACAAGTTAATGGTGAAATTGACCTTGAAAATACAAAAAGAAGGATAGCTATTGCAGAAAAAAAAGTTAAATTAACAAAACAAGAAAAAGTTGTACTTAAAAAAGAAGAAAAATTAAAAACTATTGAACATAAAACTCAAGTTAAAGAGGAACTTAAAAATATCAAAGTTGAGAAAAAAACTCAAAAAAGTAATAAAGATATTTCTCTTCAAATGGATAAAGCTATTAAAGCAACAACAGTTAAATTTATACCAAGAAGAAATAAGTAACATATTTTATAATATGTTTTTTGTTTAGGGGATTATAAGATGAAAGTAGTTACAAAAGAAGATTTTAAAAGATATATGGGTGTATGCCCAAAAATAGCTTGAATTTTTCACAATTTAGAAAATTTTAAAACAATTATTAATTTGAAAAAAAATAAGATTCTTGAAACTCATTACAAAGTTGAAATGAACACGGAAGATGATTTTAATTCTTCTTCTGGATTTAATGCAATTGATTTATATTCTGATTTATTGACAAAAGAAGAAAGTCTTTTATCAAAAGAGGAGCTGAATCAAAAAGAATTATTAATTAAACAATTAAATGGTCTTAATGGTTTTGAAATATCAGGTCTTCCTGCAGAAACAATTGTTGATGGATTGGCAGTTGGTGAAGCTGCTAGGGAGTATTTTATTGAAAAATTATATGAAGAGAATTCAGTGGAGAAAACAAATTTTGAATATTTTGATTTTCAGGAAATGGAATATAGTCAAACAATTCAAAAAACACGTGAGATTTTAGATAATAATAATATAAAGTATTTGTTTGAGCCCACTTTTGAAGCTAATGACTCTATGTTAAGAGTTAGATGTGACGTTTTAATTAACAATGGTAATAAGCACGTTACTATTGTTGAATTTAAGGCTTCAACCTCTTCAAAGACTGAGCATTTTTTTGATATTATGTATCAAAAAAAAGTTTTAGAAAAAAATGGTTACATTGTTGATGATGTAAAAATAGGTCTAATAAATAGAGACTATATTAGAGGAATTGGTATTAAAGAAGAAAGACGAGATTTTGAAGTATCAGATCTATATGATATAGATTATGAAAAGGACGTAAAACCTAAAACTAAGGATTTAAAACTTCCAATTAGTGGCGAATCTGATTTAATATATTCACAATTAATAAGAGTTACAGATAAATTGGAGAATTCAATAAAGCTTCCAAAAATTAATAGTTTAATTGAAGGAATGGAAGCAAATGATTTCTATTTTGATGGTTGTATAGCGAAAATATCAGCTTTTTTTGAAACAAAAGAGAATTTATTTAATGAAAAGTGTAAAAAAATTAAATTAGAATATGCAAAATTAAGCTATAAACTTGATGAAAAATATTGTCAACATGTTGTTCCATATTATGATAAAAGTAAATTTAATCTTTACGAATTATCAGGTTTTAAAGCTTCTGCAGCAGTTATACATTCCTTATTTCCAAAAGATATTTATATTGAAAATATCAAGGACTTAGATGATAATAAATATATTTATAATTCTAAAAATTTGTTTAAGCAAGATCAAAAAAGAGTAATTAATGTTGTTTCCAATTTTATAAAAAATAATAAAATTACAGCCAATGATATTATCAAAGCTGGTTCATATGAAACAATCTTAAAAGATTTAAAACAATATTATGATTATCCAGTTTATATGTACGACTTTGAAACAGTAAAATGAGCAATTCCTAAGTATGATAATTCTTGAGCTTACCAACAAATTCCATTTCAATATTCAATTCATGTTATTGATAATCCAAATTATGATTTTAATGACCCAATAAATACAATGAAACATTTAAACTTTATTGCAAGTAATCAAGATGATCCAAGACCAGAATTTTTATTAAATTTTATTAGAGATTGTTTTAAATATGGTCCAGGCATTTATGTGGCATATAATAAATCTTTTGAAAAGGGAGTTTTAAAAAATCTTATTTATTGTTATCCTCAATTCACAATTCCTTTAACTTACATTTATATGAATACTATTGACTTAATGGAATTCTTCAGAAAAAGAGGAGACAATTGATTAATTTATCATCCAGAGTTTAGAGGTTCATATTCAATTAAAAAAACTCAACCTGCTTTGGATAGTAGTTTGAGTTACAAGGACCTAAAAATTAATAAAGGTGATAAAGCAAGCCAAACTTTCAGACAATTTTTAGATAATGTAATCAGTCAAGAAGAATATGAAGTAATTTTAAAAGAAGATATGCTTAAATATTGTGACAGAGATACATTAGCCATGATTGTAGTTTTACAAAAAGTTGTAGATATTGTTAAGGAATATAATCCTAATTTTTTAAAAGATCTTATGAAATTAAGAGAGGATGAGAAATAATGTTTAAAGTAATATTTTGTGGTACTCCTGATATATCTGTTGAGATTTTAAAAGGTATAGAAAAAACTGGTCTAACAATTGTTGGTGTTATTACTCAACCTGACAAACAAATTGGTAGAAAAAAAGAGATTAAGTTTTCACCAGTAAAAGAATATAGTCTAAGTAAAAAATATAGATTATTTCAACCTTTTAAGATTTCACAAATTTATGATGAATTAAAAAGTCTAAAAGCAGATTTTATGATTACTTGTGCTTATGGTCAATTTATTACTCAACCAATTTTAGATCTCTTTAAAAATTGTATTAATGTTCATGCAAGTCTTTTACCAAAATACAGAGGTGGAAGCCCGATACAATATGCAATTATGAATGGAGAAAGTAAAACTGGTATTTCATTAATGAAAATGATTAAAAAGATGGATGCTGGTGATGTGTATTGCCAAGCAGAAATTTTAATTACACAAGAAGATAATGCTGATTCAGTTTTTAAAAAAATGGCTGTTTTAGGTAAAAAAATGATAGAAGAAAGTTTATTACAAATATTAAAAGGGCAATTAATTGGAGTTCAACAAGATGAATCTAAAGTTAGCTTTGCATATAATTTAAAAAATGAAGAAGAAAAAATAGATTGAAATAAATCAGCTGAGCAAATTTGCAATTTTATTAGAGCTTTGAGTCCTCAGCCAATTGCTTTTACATATATTGACAAAGAAAGAATTAAAATAAAATCAGCAAGAGTTATAAAAGATGAAGAGAAATTAATGACATTAGATAAATTATTTGCTAATGGAGAAATAATTGCCATTGATAAAGAGGGAATAATTGTAAATACAACTAATGGATTTTTAAAAATTATTGAACTTCAAAGAGAAGGAAAAAAAATGGTTAGTGCATCTACTTTTAAAGATCCAAATTCACCTATAAAAGTTGGTTTAATTTTTAACTAATTTTTATTTATAAATAAATCCTTTCAAATTAGCACAAGAGAGGATTTTTTATATATAATTTAATTAGATACATTAAAGGGAGATTATTTTATGTCAGTAAACGATTTAAGACCTGGAAGTACATTCTTATATGATGGGAATATTTTTGTTGTTTTGGAAAACTCATTTTCTAAAACAGGTAGACAACAGGGAAAAGTTACAGTTAAAGTTAAAAACTTGAGAACTGCAGCAAGAGTTGAAATTACTTTTACAGGGGGAGAAAAAGTAGATAAGGCTTTAATTGAGAAAAAGGATATGCAATTTTTATATAATGATGGTTCAAATTGTGTTTTAATGAATACTGAAACTTATGAACAAGTGGAAATTGCTTCAGCAAAATTAGAATGAGAATTAAAATTTATAACAGATGGTATTATGGTAAAAATGACAGAGTATGATGGTGAAATTCTGGGAATAACTATTCCTGAAAAAATAGAACTAACAATAGTTGAAGCTGAACCTGCTGTTAAAGGTGATACAACTAGTGGAGCTCAAAAAAAGGCAAAAGTTGAAACAGGGTTAGAAATAACTGTTCCTTTATTTATTAAAGAAGGAGAAAAAGTGTTAATTAATACTACTGATGGAAAATATGCAGGAAGAGCAAACTAAAATAAGAAATTAGAGGTGAATAATATGTACATATCTATTGAAAGAAACTCTAGAGGTAATCTAGAAATAGATGAAAAAATACTAAGTAAAATAATTGAATTTGATGTTACTTCAATTGCAGTTGGCTATAAAAGTATAAATGTAAGTGTAACTATTCATCAGGAAACTGATCTATTTATTTTGATAAGAGTATATGCACTTGGCAAAGGAAAATTTTTTATGGATGGAATTAAAGCAACATCAGTTATTAACGATTCTATTTATAAAACTTTAAAAGTAAAACCAAAAAATATATCTTTTGCATTTATTAAATAGATGCTTGTCTATTTAATTTTTATTTTATAAACTAAAAATTATTTATCTTTTATTATAACTGTTCTAGGCAAGATAACCTTTAAAAATAGGGTTAAATAGTGTATAATAAATCTATATTTAAATGGAGGAACTAGGCATGGCGGCTAATAATAAATCATTAGGAAAAAAAATAAGTACTACAAGGACAAAAACAGTTATTGTAAAGAAGCCTGGCTCAAATGAATATTTATATCAAAAGTTTGGTCCCAAAGCATTAGCTTTAATTAATAAATATAATCTACAAATTGATGAAAGTTATAAAAAATTAATTTCTTCATATGAAAGAATAAACTCATTACCTAAGAATGACCCAAGAAGACCTAATTTAATTGACTTATGAGAAGGTGAATTTAATAGGATTTTTAAACATTTTTGAGAAAATTTTGCTAATGGACAAAATTCTACTAATGAAAGAGCAATTTCTGGTTGAAAAGATAGATTAGATGTTAAACCAGTATCAGTATTACCAGATGAAAAAAGAAAAGATTTAATATCAAGACTTTCTCCTACTGCATCAAGCTTTAAAGGTAGCAAGACAACTAAGGAAGAAATTTTATCTAGAGCTGGTTATTCAAATCAAATTAAAGCAGAAAAATTTAATTTTACTGCAACAGCTAAAACTGGACAAAGCTTATTTGAAATTGAAAACTTATTAAGTGCGGCAGAAGAAAAGGGAGTTGGAGAACCAGAAAGCATTCTAAAAAATAGCTTTGCAGCTCTTCAATCTAGTGAAAATGAATTTGCTTCAAGTAAATCAGTTATTAGAATAGACGAAGAAACTGAATTGATGACTTCATCTGCAATTCCAGATCCTAATTTGTTAGATTTTATTAATGATGGAAATGTTTCAAATAATTTAATTAAAGAGGAAAATGTCAATGTTGCAGATCAAGAGTTAACAAAAGAAACTAAAATTTCTGAAAGTGAATCTCAAGAAAATAATTCAGAAAGTATTGGATATATTGCAAGAGAAAATATGTCTAGAGAAGATTTTAATAAAACAAACAATATTGAAGTACAAGAAAGTAACTTAGTAAAAGAAGATGAAAATCTTGCAGCTTTAGAATTAGGAACAGAATTTTTCCAAAAACACTTAACTGAAGAATTTGACATCAATACTAATATTTATGTTACAGATAAAATGGGTAAAATTGAATATAGTATGAAAGATGAAATGATAATTCCAGAAAAAAGAAATATCCTTTCAAAAGAAGGATTTGAAATTAATTTAAATCCTGAAAAAACTAACTTATTAATCACAAACAATGAAAGAACTGAAAAAAAAGAGCAATCAAAACCTTATCATGAAGAAAGACCAGTAGGATACTATCCAATAAATTATGATGCTGCAAAAAGACCAATGATTCATGATTTAATTGCTTCAAATGAAAGAGAAAGTTTAGCACTTGATGAAATGACTCATAAAGTTGAGTATTTGAGACAATTAAGAAATGATCGTCGTCATAGAGTTAATATGATGAAAATCGAAAGAGCTAACAGTTATATTGTTACTCGTGCAAGAAGATTGGCCGAATCACGTGAATTAAGAAGACTTAAAAGACGTGAGGATGTAAACTTAAAAACAATCGAAAAAGCAGAGAGATTAAGAAGATTACATGAAAGACAAAAATTAATTGAATTAATGAAAGAACGTCAATTAAAAAGAACTGAAGAAAAACGTGTTGCTTCAGTTTTAAGACTTGAACGTGAGAGACGTTATGAAAGAGATGCTAAATATAGAGCTGAAATAGCAACTATTGACGCACAAATTAGACAAGAACAAGAATTAATAAAAGGTACTGAATTAAAAATGAAAGCATACTTTACAAAAGTTAATGATAATGAAATGTTTGATGAGTCATTAAAAGTTGCTAAAGAAATAGTTCCAAATTACAAAGCAATTCAACAAAAAGCAGAAACTATTCAACAATTAGAAGAACAAAAACGTAAGGATAGAGTTGAAAAAATTAGTAGAAAATTTATAAAAAATATTAAATAATAAAAAGACAGTTTTTATGATAAAAATGTCTTTTTTTTATTTTTTAATGATATTTAAAAAACTCTTTTAAATTGAATAATATACTTTATTTTGTAAATAAAATATGATATTTATAGTAAAATATTTTTAACTAGTAAAAGTTTGCTTAAATTGTTTTAAACAAACTATAGTAATCAATTTGATATTTATTTTTAATTGTTTCAAACAATTAAAAAAAGAAAAAGAGGTAATAAATAACAATGGCAGTTAAGAACAAAAGTAGAGTAAGAACAGAAAGTGATTTTTCATTACTATCTGGAAAAGTTAGAGCTAGAGTTAAAAATTTAATTGAAAAGAGACTTAATAGTAAAACAATAGTATTATTTGCTCAAGAATACGAAGCATATGATATAAATTTTCGTATTCAATTAATTGACTATATTAATTATTTAATGGAAATTGAGAATTCAAATTTACCTGCTTATTTAAGCAACAGAAACCAAGCAGCTAATGAAGCTGTTTATCAAAGTTTAAAAAAAACTATTTTTAAAGATAAGGAACTTGATAAAAAAAATTTTAAATTCCAATTAAATGACTCTAAAGCAGCAACTAGTCAAAAATTAGTTAATAGTTCTATTCAAGCAGATCCAAGAAAAAAAGCTAAGGAAAATGATGTTCCTAAACTAAATTCTATTAATAGAAATTCAATTGAAAAATTATTATTGGAAGCAAAACAAAGAGAAGAACAAGAAACTAAACTTAGAGATGCAAAATTAAAAGAACAACAAAGATTAATTGAGCAACAAAAAAGAGAATTAGAAGAAAAAATGGCCTTAGAAAGAAAAAGAACTGAGGAACTAGCAGCTAAATTAAAAGAAGAAAAAAGAATACTTGAAGAGAAAAGACTTGCAGAAGAAAGAAAAAGAGAATTAGAAGAACAAAAAATTCTTGATAAAAAATTAAAAGAGGAAAAAGCAGCTAGATTAAGAGAAGAAAAAAGAATAGCTGAAGAACAAAGAATTGCTGAAGAAAAAAGAAAAGAATTAGAAAAACAAAAAGCTATTGAGAAGAAATTAAGACAAGAGAAAGCAGCTAAATTGCGAGAAGAGAAAAGAATAGCTGAGCAACAGAGAGCGGAAAAACAAAGATTAGAAGAGGAAAAAAGAGCAGCTGAACAAAAAAAACTAGCTGAAGAGCAAAGAATTGTTGCAGAAAAAAGAATAGCTGAAGAACAGAGAATTGCTGAAGAAAAAATAAAAGAATTAGAAAAACAAAAAGCTATTGAGAAGAAACTAAGACAAGAGAAAGCAGCTAAACTTAAAGCAGAGAAAGCTGAAAGAGAAGCAAAAATAAGTGAAGAAAATAAACTAGCTGAGAAAAAGCGCTTGGCTGAGCAAAGACAAATTGCTGAAGAAAAACGTATTAAAGAAGAACAGAAACGTTTAGAAGAAGAGAAAGCAGCTAGGGAAGAAGAAATGGTTTCTGTTGAAAGAGTTATTGAGACTAGATCTGTAAAAGAGAGAGATTACTTTAGAGAGCAAGCAGAAAAAGAAAAACTTTGAATGCAATTATATGGTAGATCAAGAGAAGATGCACAAAAATATAGACAGAGTCAAGAAGAGAAAAAAGTATCTAAAATTAGTGAACATAATAAAAAGGTATATATTGATTCTTCAATTGAAGCTCAAAAAACTTTTACTATTCTTGGATATGAGTTCTCAATGTCTGAAACGATAGACCCAAAAAGCAAGTTCTTTAGTTTTTGATATGATTTAAAAAAGAAATTAAACACTTCAAATATCTCTGTTTGATTAAATATTCACCCAGAAAAACAAAAATCAATACTTAAAAAAAGATTAAAACTTGAAGCAGGACTTTGAGAAAAAATAAGATATATATTTACAAGTGAACCAATTCAGAAAAAAAATCCACCAAAAAAAACTAAGAAAAATAAATAATAGCAATATAAATAGATTAAATAATAAATATTTTAATCTAGTATTTATCTTCCAAATAAAAAAATAATTTAGTTGCAATATATTAATTTAAATTACTGATGGGAGAGAAAATTATGAAATGTTGTGATTGTAAAAATAAAATAGATAATTGCAGTTGTTCAATAATTGAATGTAATTGCAATGAAATCATTAATTGTTTGTGCTGTTTATTTAAGTTTTGGGAAGAAAGAGATAAACAATTAAGTATTCATGAAACTTTTATAAATTTTTGAAAAGAGACAATAAAAATTAAGGCCATCCCTAGTGTTATAAAAAAAGATATTGAAAGTAGTTTTAAGAAACTTTCAAAAGTAGAAAATTGTTTAAATAAGCTAAATAAGGCCAATTATATAAAATATCTTGATTTAAAATATGATCCAGAATATATTGCAAAATTAATGCAGAAAAATAATATGTCTAAATTAAGTTATTTTATTACTAAACTTGAATCATATATTGAATTTTCTAATATTTTAATAGATGTAAGTGAATATTTAAATTCTAAAAATATTTACTTAAAATTAAATGTAAATATTAATGAAATAGTTAAATTATTGCCTATAATTGTTGAAATATTTGTTTGTTTTGAACCATCAATTGAGAATTCTCTAGAGTATGAAACTTTAAAAGAAAAAATGTATATTTTTGACTCAAATTTAATTAATTTAGAAAATAAGTTAGAGATTAAAATTACTTTATAATAGTCAATTATTTGTTATAATAAAAAAAGTTATGTATAAAAGAGGAGAAATTTATATGAAATTTAGTACAAAAAAAATTGCACAAAAAGGACAAGGAATTTGGATAGTTACAATTGAAGGTAAAGAATGAGAAGAAGCAGTAAAAAAAGGTAAATCAAAAGCAGCAGCTAACATTGAAATACCAGGTTTTAGAAAAGGTAAAGCGCCAAAAGAAAAAATTGAACAATATTTAACACCAGTTAAATATTTAAATGCAGCAGTTCAATCAATTATGGATAAAGCTTGGACTTTTGCAAGAAATCAAAAGTCTGATATTGAACCATTTACTTCACCAGTACCAACGCCTGTTAAAATTAGTGAAAAAGAATGTGAGTTACACTTTATTTTTGATTTAAAACCAGAAATAAAAATTGGAACTTACAAAGGACTAAAAGATAAAGAGTTATTGAAAGAAGAGTTAAAAGTTACAAAAGAGGAATTGGATAAAGCAATTGATCAATATAGAGAAAGATTTGTAATGGAAAAACTAAAAGAAAAAGGTGCTAAAATTGCTAAGGGCGATTCAGTGTCATTTGATTTTGAAGGATTTATTGATGGTAAATCTTTCAAAGGTGGAAAAGGACTAGATTTCAAATTAATTATTGGAAGTGGCCAAATGATTCCTGGTTTTGAAGATGCAATGATTGGTAAAGGACTAGGAGAATCTTCAATTAATGTAGTATTCCCCATAGACTATACTGAGGAATTAAAAGGGAAAAAAGCTGAGTTTAAATTAGATGTAAAAGAAATTAAAGAGAGAATTTTACCTGCAAAAGATGATGAATTAGTAAAGGATTTAAATCTACCGGGAATTACTACTTTTAAAGAGTTAGAAAGTAGTTTAAAAACTCAAATTTTAGATCAAAAAACATTACAATCAAAAAATATTTTTGTAAACAAAGTAATAGATTTAATTAGATTGAATTCAACAATTGAAATTCCAAAATCAGCTATTAATAAAGAAATTGAAACCTTATACAAAGAATTTGAAGCAAAGGTTCAAAGTCAAAAAATAACAATCAAAGATTATAAAAAACAAACTGGGTTAACTGATAGCGATATCAGAAACGAATTATTTGGAGATGCAAAAAAACGTATTGAAAGTTATTTAATAACAGATCAAGTTAGAAATACTGAAAAATTTGAAGTATTAAAAGAAGAAATGAAACAAAAGTATGAAACTTTAGCTAAAACATTTGGTGTAGAAATTGACTTTATTAAGAATTCTTTCTTACCAGAAGCACAGATAAAAGAAGAAATAATTAAAGAAAAAATCGTTGATTTCTTATATACAAATAACGGTTAAAAATACAAAATTTCTTGTATTTTTTTCTTTTTTTAGCACTTAACTCTTGCAAGTGCTAAAAATTATGATATTATATTTTTGTACCTAAGGAGGAATATTATGAATAAAAAATTACCAATGTTAATTACTCGTGGCAGTTATATTTACCCAACTTTTGAACAAGTTTTGGAAATTGGTAGAGATAAAACAACACTTGCAGTTAAAGAAGCTGTTGACAAATATGAGGGAAAAATTCTAATGGTTTCACAAAAAAAACCATTAGAAGATGATCCAAAATTAAATGATTTATTCACATTTGGTGTATTGGCTGAAGTAAAAATTAAAAAAGAATGAAAAGATGGTACATTAACTGTAAATATAAAATCAATATCACGTATAGAAATTAGTGATATTGAGTTGAAAGAGTTTTATATTGCAAATTATAAAGTAAAAGATAGCTTAAAGAGCTCAAATAAAGAAGCATTAGATAAGATAACAAAATATATTAAGGCAATGATAAGTTCACAAGATGAATTCCCATCAGAAGTTGGCGATATTATTAAAACTTCTGCTGCAAATGTTGACCCTAATTTTATTGTAGATAGTGCTGCTAATTTGATGCCATTTATGCCAATTGAAAAGAAACAAGCAATGCTTGAAGAATTAGATCCTGTTAAAAGAATTGAAATAATTAATGACTTTTTAGATGAAAAACGTCAATCAGCAGATATTGAATCATCAATTAGTAAAAAAATTAAATCAAGAGTTGATGAACAACAAAGAGAATTTTATTTAAGAGAAAAATTAAAAGCTATTAAAGAAGAATTAGGGGATATTGATGGAGAAGGAGATGATTTGGCTAAATATAAAAAACGCCTTGAATCAGAACCTTTCCCAGAAAACATAAAAAAAAGAATTTTATCAGAAATTGATAAATGTGAGGGAATGCCTGCGTCTTCTTCAGAAGCAAATATTACAAGAACATATATTGATTGAATGATGCAAACACCATGATGACAAAAAACTGAGGAAAAAACAAATCTAACTTTTGCAAAAAAAATTTTAGATAAGCATCACTATGGATTAGAAAAAGTTAAAGAAAGAATTATTGAGTATTTAGCTGTCAAACAAAATACTAACAAAGTGAAAGGGCAAATAATTACATTAGTAGGTCCTCCAGGAGTTGGTAAAACAAGTTTAGCAAAATCTATTGCTGAATCAATGGGAAGAGAATTTGTGAAAATGGCTCTTGGTGGTGTTAAAGATGAATCAGAAATTAGAGGTCATAGAAAAACTTATATAGGAGCAATGCCAGGTAGAGTAATTCAGGGAATGAAGAAAGCTGCAGTTAAAAACCCAGTTTTCTTACTTGATGAAATTGATAAAATGGCAAGTGACTATAGAGGAGATCCAGCTTCAGCAATGTTAGAAGTATTAGATCCAGAACAAAACTCAAAATTTTCAGATCATTATTTAGAAGAAGAATATGATTTAAGCGATGTTGTATTTATTGCAACTGCAAATTATCCTGAAAATATTCCAGAAGCTTTATATGATAGAATGGAAATTATTGAATTATCAAGTTATACTGAAATTGAAAAAATGAAAATTGCAGAAGAGTATTTAATTCCTAAAGTTTTAGATGATCATGCTGTTACTAAAGAACAAGTAATCTTTAAAAAAGAAGCAATCAATGAAATTATCAAACACTATACTAGAGAAGCTGGTGTAAGACAATTAGAAAGATGAATTGCTTCAATCACTAGAAAATTTGTTGTAAAAATGTTAAAAAAAGAAATTGAAACATTAACAGTTACTCCTAAAGTAGTTAATGAATTACTTAAAAAAAGAATTTTTGAGCATACTGAAAAAGAAAATGAGGCTCAAGTCGGAGTTGTTACAGGACTTGCTTATACTCAATTTGGAGGAGATATTTTACCAATTGAAGTCAACCACTTTCCTGGTAAAGGGGGATTAATTCTTACTGGTAAACTTGGAGATGTTATGAAAGAATCAGCAACTATAGCTTATGACTTTGTTAAATCAAATTATAAAGCATTTGGTATTCCTAAAGAAGTATTCAATGAAAATGATATTCATATCCATGTTCCTGAAGGAGCTGTTCCAAAAGATGGACCAAGTGCTGGTGTAACAATTACTACAGCAATTGTTTCAGCATTAACAAATAAACCTGTGCCAAAAGAAATAGGTATGACAGGTGAAATTACATTAAGAGGATTAGTATTCCCAATTGGTGGATTAAGAGAAAAATCAATTTCTGCTCATAGAAGTGGTTTGAAAAAAATATTAATTCCTTTTAAAAATACTAAAGATATCGAAGATATTCCTGAAGAGGTAAGAAAAGAATTGGAAGTAGTTCCTGTTCAAAAATACTCAGAAGTTTATGAAAATGTATTCGGTATTAAATTAAATGATCTTGTTAGAGAATTACCAATTGCAACTTCATCGAAAGAAGAAGGCAAAAAAACTCATTAATATATAAAAACAACTTTCTAATAGTTGTTTTTATATTTTTATGATAATATATCAACAATATAAAATAGAGGGGAAAATTTATATGGATAATTCATATAATGCAACAAATAATCCTATTGGAGATGTGATTGTTGCGAATAATAGAGAAGAATCTAAAAAATATATTCCAGATGATAAGGTTTATAAATTAGTTAAAGAAAAAAATAAACTTAAATTTTCGTGAATAGTTTTAATTTATGGATGAAAATATAAGGCATTGTTTTTAAGTGTAGTTTTTGTTGTAACTTTTAGTGCTTTTTTAGTAAGTTTAAATACTTTATTTTTAAGAAATGTTCTTAGTGCAGCACAAGCCCAAAATGGACAGTATTGAAATTTATCTTGAAAAGCATGAATGGCTATAACTGCTACAGATTTAATTTTGCTATATTTTTGTACATATATTAGGAACTCATGTTCAATTATGCTTGCAGTAAATATAGAAGTAGAATTAAGAAATTTAACAATAAAAAGATTATTAGAGCAAGACATTAGTTATTATTCTGATAAAAAAATTGGAAAATTAATGACAAAATTAGTGGGAGATACTAATGTTATTGGAAACGAAATTTCAGGAATGATTGCTTGAGTAATTCAAGCACCATTAGTTATTGTAATGGGAACAGCTATGATGTTTGCAATTCATTGACAACTTGCTTTAGTTGCAAGTATTTGTGTTTACTCATTAACATTTATTGTAATAATGTTTTCACTTCAATATCAAAAAAAGGTTAAAAAAGTTAGAGATGTAATTTCTGATGTCAATGGTGATGTAATTGATCGAATTGGAGCAATTAAATTAGTAAAAGCAACAGGAACAAGAAGATATGAAGAATCAAGATTAGAAGAACTTCATAAGCCTTATATTAAGGCCTTTAGACCAATTTCAAAAATAGATGGTACTTTATTAGCAATTTTAATTGCTTCAGATGTTCTAATTAATTTAATTATGATAACTATTGCAATAGAATTTTTTAATGATAATAAGATGTTGACAACTACTCTACCATCATTTATTTCAGCTATGGTTGGTTTAACTCGTCCTTTATGACAAATAGCTGCAATTATTCCGGGTCTATCAAGAGCATCGGCATCTTCTGCACAAATATATGAAGTTATTGAAAAAGAGCCAATTCTTGATGATAAAGATAAATCAGGGATTTTATTTGATGAAAATATTTCAAAAATTGAATTTAGAAAAGTTAAATTTAATTATCCTGAGAAACCAGAAGTTAACATTGTTCCAAATTTAGATATTACTTTAGAAAAGGGAAAATCTTATGCGTTTGTAGGTGAAACTGGAAGTGGTAAATCTACAATTTCAAAATTATTGTTAAGATTTTATGATCCAACTGAAGGTTGTATTTTAGTTAATGATAAGAATTTAAAAGACTTTAATTTAAAAAGTTATTTAAGTCATGTTGGTTATGTTGAACAAGAGCCATCAATAATTTTTGGTGATGTTTATGATAATGTTAGATATGGTCATTTCAATGCCACTGAAGAGGAAGTACATGAAGCTTGTAAAAAAGCTCAAATTGATCAAATTATTAATAGTTGACCTTATGGTTATCAAACTATTTTAGGAGAACGTGGTTTATTACTAAGTGGTGGTCAAAAACAAAGACTTGTAATTGCAAGAATTTTACTTAGAAATCCTGAATTATTAATTTTAGATGAGGCAACAAGTGCGTTAGATAATATTGTTGAAAAAGAAATTCAAGTTCAATTAAATGAACTGATGAAAGAAAAAACATCAGTAATAATTGCACATAGATTGAGCACTATAAAAGATGTTGATAAAATATTTGTATTAGCTCCTGGTAAGGGAATTGTTCAACAAGGAACTTATAAAGAATTAATCAAAATTCCAGGAAAATTTAAAGATTTGCATGATGCAGGTAAGTCTTAAAAACTAGCCAAAAGGTTAGTTTTTTTATGCTATTATTCAATTAGGAGTTAAAAAAAATGAACAAACCTTTAAGTTTCTTATTAAGACCAGATACTTTAAAAAATATTATTGGTCAGTCACATTTAATTAATAATAAGTATGGTTTAATTTCAAAACTTGTTGAAAAAAAATTTCTTACTAATTTAATTTTTTATGGTCCTCCAGGAGTTGGTAAGACATCTATGGCTATTTCTATTGCAAATGATCTTAATGCAAAATATGATTTTTTTAATGCCTCAAATGATAAAAAAGAGAAATTGCAAAAGTTAATTGAATCATCAAATCATGATGAACAATTAATATTAATTGTTGATGAGATTCATAGAATGAATAGAAATATTCAAGATTATTTATTAGAATTTATAGAGTCAAAAAAAGTTGTAGTTTTTTTGACTACAACTGAAAATCCTTATTTTGTAATTAATCCTGCTATTAGAAGTAGGTGTACAATTTTAAAGTTAAAAGAAATTACTATTGAAGAAATGAAAGAGGGTATAAAAAGAGTATTAAAAAATAATAAAATTAATCTAGATATTGAAAAAGACGCCTTTGTAAAACTTTGTGAACTTTCCAATGGAGATTTAAGGGTTGCTATCAATTCAATAGAATTAATGCTCGAATTATATCCAAACATTAAAATTAATAATGAAATTATTGAAGCAATATTTGAGCAAGCTGTTACTAAGGGAACAGGGGAAGGCGATGAATATCATGATCTAAAATCAGCATTACAAAAATCAATTAGAGGAAGTGATGTTGATGCTGCATTACACTATTGAGCAAGATTAATGAAAATAGGTGACTTTGAAGTTTTAATGAGAAGAATGATTATTATGGCTTATGAGGACATAGGACTAGCCAATCCAACAATTCCCATAAGAGTTTATCAAGCATGCCAAACTTTTAGACAAATAGGAATGCCAGAAGGAAGAATTATTTTGGGTTTAGCTATTATTGAAATGTCTTTAAGTGAGAAATCAAACTCGTCTTATTTAGCTTTAGAAAAGGCAATAGATGATGTTAATAATGGTTTAGCACCTCCAATCCCACCATATCTTAGAGATAATCATTATCGAAATGCTCATAAATTAGGACATGGGATTGGTTATAAATATGCTCATAATTATGAAAACGATTGAGTTGATCAACAGTATTTACCAGATGAAATTAAAGATATAAACTATTTTACTTTTAAACCTCATAGCAGTTATGAAAAGAAATTAATGGAAATATACATAAAATTTACAAAAGGAAATAAGATAAAATAATAGATAGAGAGTAGGTAATTTAAAAATGAAAACTAGTGCCAAAATAAAAGAAGAATTAGCTCAACAAGGTTATATTTGATTGCCTACATACAAAAATATCTTGGAGAAAGTTTGACAACACAGTGAAACCTATATTGATGAAGATGAAATAGTTTTATCAGCACTTTGAGCTAGTTTTAAAAGATATGAAGAAAATATGATTGGAATTGTTTTTATCACATCTAAAAGAACTTTTACGCTAGAAATTGGTGATGATGATTCAAGTACACAAATAAGATATTTACCATTTGACTCATATTCATTGCAAAAAATTCAACTGCAATTTTCAAAAAATGATCGAGGCTTACATTATGTCTCACTTCAAAATGATAGTTTTGGAAATGGTATTACATTTGGAACTACAAATAGAGATGTAGCACAGCACTTTGTAGATACTTTAAGTGGAAGAACAAATGGTGATATTGAAATGCTTCCAGATTCTGATGAACCTTTACTTGCAGAAAATGAAAAAGAGCAGTTCATTGATGAGGATTTAAAGAAAGCAAAAGAAAAAAAACCTCATAAATTTGAGAAGAAACATGAAGAAATAAAACCAATTAAAGAATTTGAACAATGAAGAAAAGCTCCTCCAGAAGCAAAAGATAAAAATGTAGAGATTAAAATAGTTCCTCCTAAAAAAGAAAAACCTAAAAAGGATAAAAAAAAGGGTTATGGAGTGAAATGAAAATCAAAAACATGATTGCTATGATTTTTGTTACCAATTTTAACTTTAGGAACTATTATAGCAATTATATTTATAATGTAATATTTAAAAAACTCGTATATTAAACGAGTTTTTATTTTCTTTCAATTGAGCTAATTTTTCATTCGTCAGAGCCATTCAATAATAATAGTTCTATTTCATAGGTAAATGTAGCCTTTGAATAAGGCATTTTATATAAGGTTCTATATTTTATAATAGCATCAGTGTCTTGTTCATCAATTCCTTTATAACTTAAAATTTTTGTCTTAAAATTATTATTATGAATTAAAGGCTTATAATAATATGTTGTAAGATCACTTTTTATTTTATTAACATCCTTAAAACCAAGTAGTATTTGATCTAAGAGATCATTGATATCAGAGTCATCTAATATTTTTTCCAAACCACTTAATATCGTTTTTTCTCTAAATGTATTCTTTTGTCTACCATCTTCATCATAATCATTTCCAAGAGCAAACATAGCAGATCTTATACCTTTAACATTTTTATTTTTTTTCTCATCAAAATTTATATATAATCCATTTTTATTATTTGTTATCATTAATGTTTGAAGAGCTGTATATTTATTAATACCTTCTTTATATGGAGTATCTTGACCATAAAAAATAGAATATTTATCCTCAACCAATGCTGAAGAAATATCTCTAATTCCATCAGTTAGTCCTGTTGATGATTCTTTTAAATATTTTATTTTTCTATAATTTGGATTTGTTGAGTTAATTGAATAATAAATAAAATCTAATATTTCAGAAATAGTTTTTCCTTCATATATTTGAGAACTTAGTATGGTTTGCAATGATATATTTTTTTCTCCTCCAATGATAGTTTTCAAAAAAGTTGATTCAGAGCTTCATAAAGTTTTTCAAGATTTTTTCATTATTTCATCTTGGTTAAATCTAAGTGAAATATTAACACCAAAAGTTTTTAAAAAATCAAATAGAGAGTCTAAACCATTAATACTTCTGTTTTCAATAAAAGTATCAATAATAGCTTTTACAAAATTACCTATTTGATTAGGTCCAATTTCTCCAATTACATTAATTTTAATATTTTTTCATTGTGCAAAACCATTACCAATTGCATAAAGTAGTGGTGAAAAACCCTCAGCACCTTTATAATCTCCTGATAAAGTCGCTAATTTTGTTATTAAAGATGGCACTCAACCAAGAATTCCTGGTTTTGATATTTCTAAAGTTTTACTACTTCCACTTTGAAATAATAATCCTAATAGTTTTGCAAAATTTAAACCATCATTATCTTTTGCATTTAATGCAATAGAAAGGTTTTTGATTAGTGTTTTAGTACCAAATTGACTATTTTCAAATTCAGTATTAGCAAGTTCCTTTAAGAATTTTAAATTCTTTTTTTCTCTTCTTCCAACTTCTCCTTTATATGAATAAAGATCATCATGACTTTGTGGAGTATCTTGTGAGAAATCAATACTTGTAATTCTTTGCAAAATAGCTGAAATAACAAATAGGGCATCAAAAATAATAGATAAAATATTTGATGTGTCTAAGTTATTTAAATTATTTAAAAATCCTGC
Organism: Spiroplasma endosymbiont of Cantharis nigra; assembly: GCF_964019925.1. Taxonomy (NCBI): domain Bacteria; kingdom Bacillati; phylum Mycoplasmatota; class Mollicutes; order Entomoplasmatales; family Spiroplasmataceae; genus Spiroplasma; species Spiroplasma endosymbiont of Cantharis nigra. The sequence continues at coordinate 678,748 of NZ_OZ026470.1, read as the reverse complement.
AAAGACATCACCAAATTTATTTTCAAAATCAAAATCAATATCTTGATATAATTCATCTGTATTTTTTATAACTTTATCTTTTTGGCCTGAAAGTTTTGCAAATATATTATTTGATCTTTTTATAGTAGCGTTCATTATTTTTTTATTTGTTAGATTTTCAATATTATCTACTCTTAAAATACTATTTACTAATAGGTCTAATATTGATAAAAAGTCTATATTTAAAAAAGTTTTGATAATTGATTCTTTAATGAACTTTCAGTCATTTTCTCTTAAAGCTGTTAAAAAATTAACATTTAATAAATTCGAAATTAAAGTATATGGTAATTTTGCGCTAACAGCTATTTTTATTATTATGGCAATTATATCTGCTCATTGATCTAAAGTATTTGAAATTGATGCCATTTTTTCGCTACTAAATTTATCAACATTATCTTCACTAAGATTTAATTGAGGCAAAAAAGATTGTATTAGTCCTGAAGAATTTGGATGAATTCCTCCATTAGACTTTATAATTCCTATAAAAATTGTTAAAAGACTTCCAAGCGAATCAGCAGCTCCAACAGGAGATTTTACATTATCTGTAAGAAAAGGGCTGTTATCATTAGAGCCATTAACCTTAGCTATTTTATTTATCTCTTCTCTTGTCAAACTTTGATTAAAATAGCTGCTATTTAATGAACTCATATCTGTTTGAAAACTTGTATTAAAACCTGGCATAAGTTCTTTTGCTCTACTTGAGTTTATTAAATCTAGTAAATAATTTGCATCATATGCAAGTCCATAATTTGTTTTTTGACTAGCATTTTGTACCATTACACCTCTCAAAAGAGTTGATGATATTTGAGTTAAATTATTTACTTTATTAGTAATTGATTTCTTTTTATTATTTATTGTACTACAACTTGTCACACTTGCTGTTGATGCTGTTATTGAAACTATTCCTAAAAGTGAAATAATTTTTTTCATTTTCCCCGACTACTCCCTCTAATTATAGTAATTATATATTAAAAAAGTTTCTTTATATAAAGAAACTTTTTATAAACAAAATAGTAATTTAAACTCTTTTTATATTATTTATTTTTCAAGAAAGTTGATTTGGTTTAAGAATCAGATTAATTTCATAATTAAAATTTTTATTAGTAAAGGGTTCAATATAAATAGTTTGATAAGTTATTGATTGCTCCAAATTGCCTTTATCTATATTAACATAACTTAAAATTTTTGTTCTGAAATTTTTGCTTGCAATTAGTTTTTTATAAATATTATTTGAAACTCCACTATCAATTATATTTATTTCATTAAATGCTTTTACTATATCTTCTAAAATATAGTTAGTTATTTTATCATCAAAAATATACTCTAAACCTTCCATAATAGAAGAACTTCTAAAATTAGTAAATACTTGATTACCATTTAAATCAAAATCCGTTCCCAATGCATACATTGAAGCTTTAGAACCTTTAACTTTTTGATTTACTATTATTGGGTCTTCATTAATTTTTAAGTATAAACCATTTCTAGTCGAAGATAAAATTAAAGCTTGTAGGGCATTATAATCTCCAGTTTGACTATTTTGAATGAATTGCTTTTCACTATTATTGCTTTGATATCAAAGTTGATATTTTTCATTCACGATTTCTTTACTAATAATATCAAGACCAATAGATAATTTCTCTGCTTTTTTATCAATATTTTTTTCTTTTGTAATTATATTATTTGGATCTACTTTAGATATATTATTATAGATTAAATCAATAAGTTTTGAAATTGTAAAACCACTTACAATCTCATTTTTAAAAATAGAGTATAAACTAATTTTTTCCCCAGTTAAGTCTTTTATTAAAGTAGAATCTTCATCTCAAATAGCGCTAAAGAGATGATTTAGTTGAGTAGTTGTATTTTCACTAACTTTTAAATCTATTGTAATGCCCAAGTTATTTAATATTTCAATAACTTTGTTTAGACCACTAAAATTAGAATTAAATCCAAGACCATCTCCAATTACTCATCTAAGTACATTTCCAACTTGGTCAGGTCCAACCCCTCCAAAAGATCATTCTTTTCAAATTGCAAGCCCATAGCCAATTCCATAAAGAAGAGATGAGTAGTTATTTTTTTTATTTTGTCCTAATATTGGAGAACTCAGTTTTGATATTAAACTTATTAATCCAACATTTTGATCAATGTTTGTTACTTTTTCTCCAGAATTTAAAAGCAGGTAAAATAATTTTTGCATTTGTTTACCATCAAAATTATTTTCAATACTTGTAATTGTGCTAAGATTTTTTAAAAGCAATTCAGTACTATAAGGATTTTCTTTTAAACTTAAATTATTTAATTCAATTAAATAATCATTATTTAATTTTTTACTATCAAATAAATAGTCATTTGATATAGGAATAAAACTTGAAAAATCTATTGATGAAATATACTTAAGTAGAGCAGAAATTATAAATAAGATATCTGTAATGTTTTCGGTTTTCTCAAAAACTAATTTGAATATTGTTTCAATATTTAAATTTAGATTATCCTTTTCTATTTTTTTTAAAAATTCTCCAATTATTTTTCCTAAGTTCTTATCAAAACTTTTATTTAAAGCATATATATTATCATTGTCAATAATTTTATCATCTTGATTTAATATCCTAGCAAAAATATTATTAACCTTATTTAAAGAGGCATTTATAATCATTTGTCCATTTAATTCCTCAGCTTTTTTATCTTGTAATAACAATGAATTAATTAAATTATCAAGTACCTTAGTACCTCCTGATAAATCTACTTCATTTAAAAAATTTATAATTCATTTAAAAATTTCATCTATATTTTTTTCTTTTAAGGAATTTTGAAACTCAGAGTTAAAAAAATTCTTCAAAATACCATAAATAACATTTGATTCTTGCAAAAAACCTATTGTTTTTGATAAAGGTTCATTAATATTTTGAATCAACTTTGCAATAGGCTGAATGTTTTTGCTATCTAATGAATTAACTAAGTCATCGCTTAAATTAAGTTGAGGTATAGCTCCCTGAATTAATCCAGAAATACTTGGGTGAATTCCTCCATTTGATTGTAGAGTAGTTATTACAAATATAAGAATACTTGAGATATTTTGAATTGAACTTATTGGAGCTTTAACTTTATCATTTAAAAAGTCTTGATGTAATCCATTAATTGCATTTCTATTTAAATCCTGATTATCAAAATAAAGATCTCTAAGATTATTCAATGTTGTTTCTTGCCCTGTATTAAAAAGTGGCATTAAAGAGTTTACTTTTGAGTTATATACAAGATTATTTAAATAATTTGAATCATAAGCAAATCCTTTATTTACTTCTTGACTAGCATTTTGTATCATTGAACCTCTTAATAAAGTTGAAGAGATTTGTGTCAAATTATCTATTTTATTTATAATTGATACCTTTTTTGAATTGATCATGCTGCAGGAAGTAACACTCAATGTAGAAACCATCATGCTTGTTGCTGCAAATATTGATATTATTTTTTTCATTTTATCCCCCGATAATTAAATTATATTTTTATTATATGATAAAATATTTTTGAAATAATATAATATTTAAAAAATAAACTAGTAAAGTCGGGAAAGATTAAAATGAAAAAAACATTATTTTTATATTTAAAACAGGGTATAAAAGGTGTCATGAAATTTAAAATACAATTTGTTGTAATTGTTATTTTAAGTTTTTTAGCTACCTTTATTTTAAGTGTTTCCTTTTCTACAACTAAAAGAATTAGTGAAGATTATAGAAAAACAATGTCAAAAATGGATCCATTTGATTTTGTTAATCAACAAGTAGTAGGAGTAAATGGAGCACAGGAAAAAGGTTCAAATATTATTGCTCCTATGGACATTCTTAATAATCAATTTTTATATGTTAAAGATTCAAAAGACTTAACTAGTCAAAGAAGTAATAGAGCAATTGATTTGAATTATAATATTTCTCATTTTAGCAATTTTTCAAATGAAGGTTATGATGAGACTTTTTTAAATAGAACTTTTAAAGATCAAGTTATTCAAGAAAAATTTTTAGAAATGCTATCTGATAAGGATTATTGGTCTAGTATCTTTCAATATACTTATGACCCAATTAGAGATGAAATAAAATGAGAACCAAGTTTAAGCATTAATTTTAATTCAAGTGCAAGCTCACATTCTTATTTAACGAAAGCTGTTTCAAATAAAAATAATACAATTTCAAACTTTTACTTACCAACAATTGAACTACTAAAAAAGAATTATTTACAAGATTTATTTAGTGAAAACACTCCAAGTTACATTAAAAGTACCTTATTTTATGAATTAAAAAATAAAGAAATAATAACATATAAAAATTTTGAAGCAAACTTGCAAGATAATAGTGATTTTGATATCTATAATAGATATTTATATTTTTCATTAGAAACTTTTATTAGGCAATTGATTAATTCAACTACTGAATATCCAATATATTGAATTAATAAAGCAATAGAAAACTCTTCTTCAAAGGAAAGAGAAAGTTTAATTATGGAATTTAATAAATTGAATGAAAACAATGAAATAGGTTTTAATTTTTTGTTAGAAAAAGCAGAAGAAGAAAATAAAACTCAGAATAGAAAATTTGCAGTATCAATTTTTAGATGAATATTTGGTTTTAATCCTAATTTACCAAGTGATTGAAATGAAGAAGAAATAGGTCCAAATGATAAGTTTATTGTTGATGAAGATTCAAAGAAACCATGAAAAAATAATATTGATTTAAGTTCAGAAAATATTGATCTAGATAGATATGCAAAATCAAAAGAAGAAATATTTAAAAATGGAATGAGAGGTAGTTTAAACCAAATCGTTCTTAAAAGAAGTGATAGTGGCAAAATTTACAATTATGATAGTAGTTTTAGCAGTAAATATTTGAGACATTATGATAGTAATAGTATTGAACAATTAATTGGTTATAATAGGGATTTTGAAGAATTTGATAATTATAATAAGGAATATAATTATGAGGGAATAAGTGCTCCAAAAGCATTTTATCTTAAAAACGAAATCCTAGCTAAAGCTATGGATTTTAAATATGAGGCGAGAGCTGAGATGGAATTTACAGATGTAATATCAGAAGTTAACTACAGAATTATTGATATTAATAATCATTGAAAAGATAAACTTACTTTATATGAAGGAAATCTACCAAGAACTAAAAATGAAATCTTAATTAATCCTCAATTTGCAACAGCAAATAAGTATCGATTAGGAGATAATATAGTACTAGGTGAAAGTAATTTTGTTATTTCAGGTTTCGCTGTTGATCCTTTAAGTTATTTTCCAATGGCAAATACTCAAAATCCACTTCCAAATAATAAAAAAAATGCAATAATCTTTGCAACAAAAGATAATTTTAATAAAATAATATCTACTCAATTAGAAAAACTTGCAACAAAATCTATTTATTCAATGTTAACAGTTGAAAATAAAAATAATAAATCAGAGATTGATAAAAATCTTGAAAAATATAGAGCATACTCATTTAATAATATCATTGAAATATATGACTCATACAACTTCATAATTGGAAGCAATGATAAATTAAAAAATGATTCACTTATTAATTCATATTCTACATTTGATTCAAGTAATCTTAATTTAAACTGAGTTATTGCTCCAATGCTTATTTTAAGCTTTAAAATATTTTCTTACGTTTTTTCAATTTTAGTTTTTATAATTACAATAGTTGCAACTGTTGTAGCTGTTAAAAAAACAGTTGAACTAAACTCTGGAGAAATTGCTATTTTAAAAGCTATGGGTGCTGGTAATTTTGAAATTTCATCTTCGTACGTTTCTTATGGAATCATTGTAACTATTTTTGTGGTCCCAATTGCTTGACTTTTAGGGTCATTTATTCAAGAATTTGTGGCAAAAGTATTCTTACAATTTTCATCAGGAAAATCAAATCTAATTATTTTTAGTCCATTAGCCTTAACAATATCTATTTTAATTTTTGGATTAATATTATGCTTGATTTCATTTTTTACAGCATTTTTCTTGGTTAAAAAACCAACTTTAGAAATTATGCATAAGATGGAAAAAGTTAAAAGAATTAAGTGAGTTGATAAAATTAATAATAAAATGTTTAAAAATAGATCGTTTTCTACTAGATTTAGTATAGAATTAGCAACTTCTGGCTTTTCTAAGACGATTCTTTCAGCAACAACTATATTCTTTGCTGGTTTTTTAGTATCATTTGGTCTAACAATTCCAGGTTTAGTTCAAAATGTTGTAGGAAGTTATTATAAAAATGTTTATTATTCTAATTATTTTGAAAATAGGGAACTAATAGGGAATGCTCCTTTAGCGAAAACTTCTTTATCTCCAACAAGAGAAGTTGATTATTATGAAAAGGCTTTATTTGAAAGCAATAATATTTTTGGGAATGGAATTACAAAAATATCTAAAACTGTATCAGACTTTTCTCCACCTCCAGATAGTTCGGCAATACCTCAAATTTTATTATCTCAGGAAGAAAATAATCAATTAAAGGTAAATTGAATTTATAATTTTATTAATGGAGTTTCTTCTAAACAAGATGATTTAAGAGAACAAAACTCTTTAATTGCAATTATTGCGAGTTTATTGGGTAATAATATTAATCAACTTGTTGGTAAAGGAATTTCAATTTCAGATATTCAAAAAATTTTGGAGTGGACAATTCATTCTAATTCTCAGGATTTTGTAAAATTTGAAGATAGATTACAAAAAATTAGAGATTTATCTGGTTTATTAACAGATGGACTTCCACAATTATTATTAAACTTTATTGATGGTTCATCAATGACAGATGGAGATTGAAAAGAACAAATTGTAAATATTATAATTGCACAAACTCCTTCATATATAAAACAATATGTAACTAGATCAGAAAATAGACTTAATAATTTTGCATTTGGTTGACAGATTAATAAATACATTCCAGGAGTCGATAATGTTTATACAAGGCTAAATGTTGGTACAAAAAATAATATAATATTAGATATTACTGGACTACAATCAACACAAAATGCTTATAAAATGACTATGAGTGATAGAGAAAATTTATTTATTAGTGATTATCAAGCTCAAATTTTACAACAATTAATAAAAGGAGAAACAATTGAACCAAGCAAGTTAAAAGAAATTAGTAAATTTTATGATGGAAATAATTTAACTATTCCTGTTATTGCAAATGAACAAACAGATTTTGAATTAAATAAAAATTGAGAAAATCTTGATAGTCCAAAGATTGAAAAGAACAGACTTGTTTTAAGAGAAAATTCTTTAAATATTCCTAATGAAGCATGAATGTATGACGATGGAGATTGGTTAAAATATAAAAACTTATCTAGTAGTGGTAATATTAAATCCTTTATTGAAATGGAAAGTCTATCTGCAAGTAAATTTACATATGCTCCAATTTTTGATCAAACTGGTTTTGACTTATTCAAATCCAAAGAAATGAAACTTAAAGACAACGCTTATGGATTTTTCAATTTAAGTTCAACTCCATCTCTTGAAGGAGAAAAGTTGGAATTTGAAATAAGACCATACTATTCCTTTGATAATATAACAATGTTTATTCCATCAATATATAAAGAGAATTTTATGAAATTAAAGCAAAGTGGAAATCGAGATAGTAGTCAATGATGAAAAGATGATGCTTCAAAGTTTGTCCCAGAGGAAACTAAAAGAGCTTGAGAAAAAATTAATCCAAATTTAACAAATAATAGTGAGTATTTTGCATTTAAACCATATTCTCTTTATTATGATGCATCAGGAAATTTTGAACGTGAACATGATAATTTATCAGGTACTCCTGTTGAATATATGACAAAAGGATATGAAAATCTTTTTGCAAGAACTTTAAGAGAAAATGATGGACCAATAACCTTAGGAAATGTTGAAATGAATTGAATATCAAATAATAAAAATATTCAAAAAATAAAATTTAAAAAAATTGGATCAATTGGAGTTTATGGAAAACCAATAGTAATTGCAGATCAAAGTATTGTAAACATGCTGAGTGGATATGGTATTTCAAAATATATTCCATTTAATTTAAAATATGAAGATTATTCAAAACCTGCTGGCTCTTATAGTGTTGATGGTGTTAATATAAATACTTATGATTATATGAATCCCATTGATTTCAATAAAAAAGCTGAAAATAATATTAATGATCTAATCTATGGTAATAATGACTTTGAAAAAAGTATTAGACCGAGCATGTGATATAGCGGAATATTATCAAATGCAGAAGAACCATATTTCATTACAAGTCAAGCATCTTTTTCAAGAGATTATAAAGCAGGACAAGACACTATGAATGGTAATAATTATGGTTCTACCACATTGGAAATGAATTCAACAGTTTTATTGGGTCAACAAAAAGCTCTTATAAAACAGTTATCTTCTATAGTTTTAAGCGTAGCTACTGTTGCAATTTGTTTATTAATAATAATAATAATTCTAACAATTACTTTGATTAACGATTTATACGTAAATCAATATAAAAAATTTATGATTGTTATGAAGTCATTGGGATATTCAAATTGAAAAATTATTAAATATACATTTGGTAGTGTTACTATACTTTCTGCATTATTTTATGCATTAGGAGTATTTACCAATTTCACAATAATAACAATATTATTTAATGTGATTAGTAAGCAACTTGGCTCAATTCCTTTTGGTTTAACTTGATGAAGTCCAATATTGGCAATTATTCTTGTTTTTGGTTCTTTCTTTATATCAATTACTATAACAACTAAAAATATTAGAAAAAAATCTCCATCAGTTCTTATGAATTAAATTGAAAACTAATGACCTTAAAGAAAAATTCATAATTATGATATAATTTTATAAACTAAGGAGTTAAAATTATGAGTGAAAAAGTTTATCAATTAAGTTCTAATCAATTGGGTATAGTTAAATTCAAAGAACCTTGACTTTTAATTCATTTGGAACTCGAAGGTGAATTAGAATCAATTCAATACTTTTATCCTACTTTAGATGAAGGGATAAAAAAATTTGCATTGATTTTTGAAAAAAAAATAATTAATTTTTGATTCTCAAAAGGTAACGAAGGAAAAATAAAAATTGATAAGTTAAAAGAATACTTATTGACTTCATGAATTAATCCTGGAGTTGAGACAATGAAAGAATTATTGATTCAAAATTATGACTATTTTGAATTTAATCAAAAAACCTCAAAAGAGTTAATTGAAGAAAATCATAGATTTTTAGCTTTAACAATTATTCATATTTGTTTAAATCATAATAAGAATCACTTTTATTTTAATGGATTGCATGTTTCTACTAAATTTGTTGACAAAATGTTAGCAGTAGATTTTTGGTCAAAAGTTGAACAAGAATCTTTGGAAGATAATAATAAAATATAATTAAAAAATAAAATTGACTACTTAGGTAGTCAATTTTATTTTAAAATTTTTAATAAATCGTTTTGTTTGATATTAAGATATTGATTCATATTATTTGCTAAAACATATATTGATGCTGCCTTATCGTAATATTTTGTCATTTTGTTAGGACCAAAATTTGAATAAGTTTCAATAACCTTGTTTTTAACATCACAAATTACTAAGTCTATATTTTCTTTAAAACCAAAAGAATTAAATCCTTTTGAATAAATTAGTCTAAAACCATTTTCTGGAGAAAATTTATCTTTAAAAATTAATGAACTAAATTTTTTAGAAATATTTCTAATAGTTCTTATATTTATTTCTAATAGTTCTTGATTGTGGATTAGTTTTGAAGAACTATTTTCTTTAAATAAATCTTTATTTTTATCTTTTTTGAATATTTTTGTTACTAGTATTAAATTTTTAATAGTTCCCATAGAAATCACCTATAAATATTATATATAAAAATTAGTAGTATAATATTAAAAGAAAAGAGGAATAAAAAATGGCAAAAGTAGCTATTTTTGTTGCTAATGGTTTTGAAGATACAGAAGTTGTTGCAACAGTAGATGTTTTAAGAAGAGCAGAAAAATTATTTCCTAAAAGTTTTCCTGTTGTTGATATAGTATCAATTAATGATTCAAAACAAGTAAAAGGAGCTTGAAATATTGAAATTATGGCAGATAAATTAATTAATAATATTAATTTCTCTGAATATGATTGTTTAATTTTACCTGGTGGAAGAGTTGGTGTTGATCATTTAAAGGAAAGTGAAATTTTAATGAAAGCACTTGAAAAACATGCAAAGGCAAATAAAGTTATTGCAGCTATTTGTGCTGCTCCAGAGATATTAGGTAAATTAGGATTAGTTGATGGTATTGAAGTTACACATTATCCTGGATGCACCTCTAATTTAGAAAAAGCAATTAAAAAACCTCATATATCTGCAATTGCTGATAAAAACTTTATTACCGGAAGTTCAATTGGTGGGGCTTTACAATTTGCATTACAAATAGTTGATCACTTTACCTCAACTGAAAAAATGTTGGAGTTACATAAGACGTTAGTATTTAATTATTAGATAGAGCACATTTATGTGCTTTTTTAATATATAATAAATTGTGAAATAAAATTTTAAAGGAATTTATGAGAAGAAATAATAGTAATCTACAATTGGTTAAATATTTAATGGCTTTTTTAATTATTTTGTATCATGATTGAACTGCTTTCGGATATCAAAATATTATTTTTTTAGAACCAATTATTGGAGCTTCTATGAGCGTTTTCATACTTATTACTGGATATTTTAAAGTGGATAGTAAAAATTATAACTTTTTAAAACTTTTTATGATTGTAATGTGTTGTTTAATAATAAATACAATAGTTTGTCTTTCAATTAATAATTTTACAAATATACTTGATCATGTAAATAATTTATTTCTTGGTGGTAGAGATTGATGGTATATTTGATGTTTTCTATTATTACAACCATTTATTAAATATCTAAATGACTTTGTAAACAAAACCACATCAACTTTTTTATTTATATCAATATGCTTATTATTTATCTTTTCTTCTGCAACAACTTCTCTATATAGATTTGGACAAGTATTTACAATGTTTAATTTATTTTATATGATTACTTTTTATTTAATTGGAGCCTGAATTAAGAGATATTATAATTTAGAGGGTATTAAAAAATTTCTTATTCCAATGTTCTTATTTCTTCTAATTTACATTCCTATTATGTATTACAATATGAATGTAATAAATTATAAAATTTCAATGAGTACCTCAAATATTATTACATTTCTTATGTCTATTCCATTATTTTTAATTTTCCTATCTATTCCATCGTATAGTAATAAATTTATTGATTATCTAGGAAAATTATCATTATATGTTTATTTATTTCATTATCTTATTCAAATAATATTTATGGAGAAATTATTTAATAATAACTTCTTAAATTTTAGTCCAGCTCTTATAAGAAATATAGTATACGCCTTAATAATTTTAATTGGCACAACACTTATTTCAGTTCCTATTTGTTATTCTTCTGAAAAATTTTCAAAATATACAACAAGTCTCATTTTCAAAATTTGAGATAAATATAAAATTCATTAAATAAGTTAATAATAGAAAATTATTTTTTATGCTATTTAGCAAGTAATGCCCTTGCTTTTTTTTTTTTTTTTAGATAATATTGATTTTAAGAACAAAGAGCTTAGTACTTATTTAATTTTTTTTCAAACATTTTTGTGAAGGAGAAAAATGAAAAAATTATTAACTATATTAGCAGGTTTAGGGATTGCTTCCTCTGCAACAACTTCAGTTATTGCCTGTGGAAATAAAAAACAGCCTCCAATTGAAGAAAATAATGATGTTTCGGAATTGATTGAACAATTTAAAAAACAATCAAGCGAGATTATGGATTCATTTATTAATTCTAAAAAAAATAAATTACTAGGATTAATTGATGATAATGGAGTATATAACTTTTTTAATAGAAAAAATATTGAAAAATATGGAACAAATACTAATCCAGATGGTTTAAATGTTAAAGAAGACTTAACTGAAAATTTAAAAGATGATATTGTAACTGACTTCAATAATATTTTAAGAACAGTTGAACTAAGAAATAAATTAAATGAATTAGCAAGCTCTTCAGATAAGTTTAATGTCATCATTTGAAATAATGAAGTAGTTGATTCATTGGACTTTGATAAAAATTCTATTGATATTAAATATACAAATAAAGACTGACAGGAAAATGAAGAGTCAAATCCAAATTACTTTTTATCTTCAACAATAATTAATTTAAAAATTACAATTCAATTTAAAAATAATGATGGTAATAACCAAAGTTTTGATACAACAATTCCATTAGTCTTTACTTATACAAATGATGAGGTTTTATTAAAAAATATTGATAAAATTCAAAAAAATATTGAAAATGATTTCCTAAGTAGTGAAAGTAAATTCTCTTGATTAGATTATCAAAATAGTTTATTAAATTTGGATAAAAGAACTAGCTATAAATTATTTGATTTTTTTAATAGTAAAAAAAGATCATCAATAATAGATAATATTTATACTTCAACTGATTTTAGAGATGAATTTATAAATTTTATTAAAAATAAATATTTGAGTGAAATAAATATTGGATTAGAGTTTTCATCTAATAATAAGCCAACTATTTCTAAAAATTCAATTTATTCAAAAGTAGAAGCAAATAATTACAATGCCTTCCTAAATGAAAAGGATGGCCAAGATTATAAAGATGCAAATCAATCAATTTTAATAAATATAGAGGAAAGTGGAAATGAAGTAAATTTTAAAGATTATGGTACAAAAAATGTCAATAAAGATGTTTTTAGTTTATTAAATAAAAATATAAAAACCATGTATCAAAACTATGAAGCTTTATTTCAAACTTTTTTAACAGAAAGTAACTATAACGGAGCTAATAAAAATACAAACTCATTAGTAAATGGTAAAGTTACTCTTGAAGGATTATCTTTAGTAATTAACTCAAACTATAAGTTACCAATAAATAGTGTGGCTATAAAATACTCTTTAGCAATTGATAATGCTGAAAATAAAAATTTAAATGGTGAAAATTTAATTAAGGATACATCATTTGGAAATGCAATTTACTTTAATACTATTGAAGGTATAAAATCATTTCAAAATGTTTTCGATACAAGAGAATCAACAATACTAAATGGAAGTAGTCAATTTCAAACACCATTTGCTTTTAGTGGTAAAGTTAGAGATGAAGAAATTGAAGCAAATATTTGAGATAATTTACAAAAAGAGAGTAATGGAAGTTTTGTTGACTGAGTTAATAAAAGTCTATCCTTATTAAATGATAATCAAATTGATTTTAGAGATAAATTATTAGAAAATGGTCATCAAGGAATTTTTAATTTATACTTTACAAATTATTATCCTAATGGAAGTGTATCAGATACAAGTCCAGAGACAACCTATTTTGGAATTTATTCAGATGTTCAGAAAACAGAAAATGGATATAAACAAGTTAAAAGATATGCAGGTTATTTTTCAAGAAAAACCGGAATCCTTTTAAAATTTAATTTCCTAAATATTGTTTTTGTATTTGAAGAATATGGAAAAAATATTGCAGATAACTCAATAATAATTGAAAGAAGTAAAATTTAATTTTTTTACTTAAAAATTATGAAAATACAAAATAGTATATCCTTTAATAAATTATTAATATTTAATTTTAAAATTATATTTCATGAAAAATCATTTATAGTTTTAAATTTATTATTATTGTTTTTTCCATTTTTCTTTTCTCTTAGTTTATTTTTTTTAACAACAGGAGAGCAAATAGTTATATTTTTTAATTTTTATATTTTAATTTATATATCATTATTTATCTTTCTTTTAGTTTTGAGGTCCATGCAATTTTATTTTGTTAACTCTATAGAAAATAAACTCTTATATTTAGTTTTGGCAAATCAAGTCTCAAGAGTTAAAATGCTGATAAGTCAATATATTTTAATAAATATTGTGGTTCTATTTAATATAATCATTTCTACTTTATTAATTTCTCTATTTGGATACCTATTAACAGAGAATTTTAATTTAATCGTAAAACTAAATTTAGCTTTTTTTCTCTATTCATTTGTATCTTCATTTTTTCTAATGGCTTTTATCTTACTGCTTTTATTATTTTCAAATATTCAGTTTACGACAATTATTTGTACATTATTAATATCTATTACTTTTCTTTCAAACATTCCTCGTCAATTTATAGAAGCAAAAGAAAGCCAAGGTACAATAAAGTTCAATTATAATAATGGACAGATTTATAAAGTAAATGACTTATATGACTCATTTGACTTACAAAAATATGTATTAAACTATCAAATAAAATATCCATATTTAGCATATGCTCTAAATGAATTTATGGTTAAAGAAAATGAATTTACTAGAGAAGAATTTAATTTGGAAGATTCAATAAATAAAAGAATAAATGACTTTTGAAGTAAGTTAAATATTATCAAAAAAGAAGAAACATTAATTACTGGAAAAAATTTAAAGATAAAAAATTTACCTGTTGGTTCAAACATGACTGATCTGAAAGACTTTAAAACAGATGATTCAATTGATACAGAAATATATTTAAAAAATATATTCATTTCAAAAGATAAATTAATGGAATTAATAAAAGATACTGAAAAGAGTGATAAGAAATTAAGCTTAATTTTAAAAGATTTAAGTGATTTTCTACATAGTATTCAAAGCTATCTACCAAATTTTCAGCAATTTACAAGTGATTACTTTGAGGAATTTGTTTTTATTGATGAATCCAAAAGTAAAATTTATAAAGATAATAAAACTATAAGCGCTGTATTTAAAAAAAATTACTTAACAAATATTTATAAATATAATTTAAATTCATCAGTATCTTTACAAAGCGGATTAACTTTAAAAGCTGGAGCAATTGAAAACTCATTCATAAGAAATGATTTATTTTTTCCTCTAATGCTAGCATCAAGGATGTTGGAAGAGTATTTTATAAATTATACTAGTAAGTATATTGTTGCTTCTAAATATTCAGTTGATGTTCAAAATGATGGATGAAATAACTATTATTCTGCAAGAAGTAAATTTGATTTATATAATAATTTAAACTTATTTAATGGCATTTGAAATAATTATACAGAGTTATCAGGATTTTCCTATCAGGATTTTTGATTTAAAAATAGTTCAAAATCAAAAATTGATTTAAATAATCAAAAAAATATGTTTCTAAATTATAGCAATTATACTTTTAAACTAAATGAATTTAATATTATAGATAAGAATTCTTATAACAATTATACAAAGCCATGAATATATTTGGCTATTCAATCTCTATTATCTATTGGATTTTTTGTAATGATTTGTTATAGATATAGCAAATTCGATTTAAGTTAGGAAATAAATATGGAAATAAGCATTAAAGGTTTTGTAAAAAAATTTAAAACTCATCAGATCGGTGAACTTAATATGGATATTAATTCCCAAAAAATAACAGCAATTCTTGGTTCTAGTGGGAGTGGTAAAAGTGTTTTAATTAACTCCATAATTGGATCTATAAGAAATTTTAAAGGGAATATTTATATCAATGGGGTATCAAGAAAAAAAATATCTCATTATAAAATTAATAAGCTAATTAGTTTTTATACTCAAACAGATTTTTCATTATATAGTGTTAATGCTGTCTTCTTTTTAAGAACCATGTGTATAATTCTTGGAATAAATAAAAGAGATAGAGAGACGAAAATTGAGTATTGACTAAAATTCTTTGATTTATGAGAAACAAGAAATAAAATTATAAGTAAATTTTCTTGAGGGATGAAAAATCGTTTGAATTTGATTTTATGTTTTATTAAAGATACAGAAATAATTATTATGGATGAACCAGGAGCAAATCTAGATTCATATTGAAGAAATAAAATTAAAAATTTATTAATAGATTTTAAGAATCAAGGTAAAACAATAATTATTACTGTTCATAATATTGATGAGATTTCAGATATCATTGATGATTATATTATTTTAGAAAATGGTAAAAAAATATTTGAAGGTACAAAAGAGGCATTAAATATCTATTCCAAGTACAAACTATTTATTAAGGAGTTATTTGATGTTGAAAAATTTAGAGAATTTTTATTACAAGAAAATATTAAATCCTTTAAATATGATAACTATGAAAACTCCTTGGTTATAGCTGTTGAGAATTATAGACAGATAAATTATTTATTTTTATATTTAATTAAAAATAATTTACCATTAAATAACCTTATAAAATTACCAATAAATATGGAATCCATTCATAAAGCTCTTGAAAATAACGAACTAATTAAATAATTGTTTTATAATAAAATATAAATTATAGTTATATAATTTACTTGTTTATTAATAAAAAAAGATAACATTTTGTTATCTTTTTTTATTAATTCAAAATATAGGAGCAAATAAAAATTATGAAAGAAGATAAATTTTTTACAAATAAAGATGAACAGGAGCTTTTAACTGAGATACAAAATGAAATTTTAACATCAGATGAAGTATATTTAATTTATCCCTTTATATCAAAATCTATTTTAAATAAGATTTCATTAACATTTAATTATTGTCAAAAAAATAAAATTTTAATAAAAATAATTTCTACAACGTTTGATGATTTATCTCAATTCAATAATTTGCAAGAACTAAAAAAATTAATTGAAAGTTATGACAATATTCAAATAAGGATAGAAGACAATTTAGAGGGACATAGTGAAAGAATACATATTAAAGCAGCGATCTTTAAAAGAAAAACAAATTATAATAGTGCAATAGTAGGTTCTTCTAATTTAACTTATAAAGGAATGATTAGTGGAAGGGAATGAAATATTAAATTTGCTTCAAAAGAAAATAATGATTTAGTTCAAAAAATGATAGATGAATTTAATTTACTATGAGATGATAATTTGGTTGATTTTTCAGATGATTATGAAAGAGATTTACTAATTCAAAAAATTAAGGAGAATCAGGAGCAAAAAAATATTTTAGAATTAGATAACTCATTTATTTATAAAAAAAGAAATTTATATAAATTTCAAAAAGATATTATAGATAAGCTTTCATATAGAAGATTTCAAGGAAAAAATAGACATCTTATTGTAATGGCAACTGGAACTGGAAAAACTTTAGTTTCGGCTTTTGACTTTAAAAGACAATGAGAGACCTCAAATAAAAATCTAAGTATTTTGTTTTTAGCACATCAAAGAGAAATTATTGATCAAGCTTTAAATACCTATAGAGAAGTTTTGAATAATCCTAATTTTGGAGAGGTTTTATATGATGGTCAAATAATTAGTGAGAAACCTTTACATCTTTTTGCAACTATCCAATCTCTTTCAAATAAAATAAATAATTTTTCAAAAAGCCAGTTTGACATATTAATTTTTGATGAGGCCCATCATATTGCAGCAAATTCTTTTGAAAAAACTTTTAATTTTTTTCAACCTAAACAAATTATTGGTTTAACTGCAACACCTGAAAGAGAAGATGGAAAAGATATAAAAAAATATTTTAATAATGAATTTGCTTCTGAATTGAGGCTATGAGATGCTATTAATCAAAAATTATTATGTCCTTTTGATTATTATTGTATTGATGATACTTCTACTGACTTAAATGGAGTTGATATAAATTCAGATAGAGAAATATTTAAAAAAATTAATACACAATCTAGAAATGAATTATTATATAAGACTATTGAGAAGTACTTGGGTATATATGCCAGACCAACAGCTTTAATTTTTTGTATCACAATAGAACATGCTAATATTATTTCTAATTTTTTAAAAGCAAAAAATTTAAAAGCAGAATCATTAACAGCTGAAAATAATAAAGATAGAAAAAGAATATTGTATGAATTTAAAACTGGTAGAATAAACTATTTATGTGTAGTAAATATTTTTAATGAGGGTATAGATATACCAGAAATTAATACAATAATATTATTAAGACCAACAAATTCAAAAACTGTTTATTTGCAGCAATTGGGTAGAGGTCTTAGAAAGACTGAATTAAAAAATAAATTAGAAGTATATGATTTAATATCAAATATAGATAATAAATATGATCTTACTTTAGGAATAAGAAACCTATTTAGTTCTCAAATAATTGGAACAAATTTTAATGTAATTAAAAAGGGACTGCCTTATAATTCAACAATAACATTAGAAAAACATACTGAGAATATAATTTTGCAAAGTTTAAAAAAATGATATGGAAATAAAAATATTATAAAAAGTAAAGTTATAAAATATTATAAAAAATATGGTAATAATTCTTTAGAAAAAATAATTAACAACTATGAATTCTCTTTACAAAATTTTTATAATGCTTTAGATGATCTATTTTTAAAAACAGCAAAGGAAATATCAAAATTTAAAGATAAAGAGAATAATACAAACAGAAATAAAAATATACTAAAGCAATTTATTTTTTTAGATAATCATCAAATAATAAGTTATTTCTTAAATCGTTTAGAGGGAAAAATTAATAAAAAGAATATAGATCTAGACTTCGATAATTTACTTATGACATCCTTTTTATACGAGATAACAAGTATGGAAAAGTTTTTATCTTTATATCCTAATTATTTGGAAATAGACGATCTTGTAGAAGAATTTATTATAAATAATAAATTAATAGTAGAAGAACTAATTTTAATTTTAAAATATAAATTAAAACATGAAATTTTGAACTATAAAGGAAATTTTGATAAGTTATTATCAGTTAATTCTACTTATACTGTAAAACAATGCTTATCAGTTTTAGGAAGAACTAATTTTTTACATTATAGAGATGAGATGAAAGTGCTAACTTTTCAAGCTGGTTACTTAACTTTTGATAATTCAAAACAACTTATTTTAGCTGATGAAGACTCAACTAGTTATGGTAAATTAACCAAATATAATAAAACAACAAATAAATTTTATTGATCTATTCCTGAGACTATGTCAATAGAACATAAGATAATTAAGGATTTTAGTAATGATTCTATTAAGAAATTCTTATTTCTTCATGATAAACAAAATTATGAACAGAAAAATATGTTTTTAAAATTATATAAATTTGTAGGCATAGGAATTTATAATAAAATGTTAAATGAAAAATATCTAACAGCAGAATTTGATGTAAATTAATCTTTATTCTCTAATTTTTAAATGAACAATAATTATAGTGGTCATTAACAATTCCAATTGCCTGAAGAAAGGAATATACAGTTGTCTTTCCTAAAAATGAAAAACCTTTTTTCTTTAATTCAATACCTATTTTTATTGATAATTCAGAAAAGGAAGGGGTAATTTCTTCATCTTCAATTGAGTTGTTGATTATTTTATTATTTGTAAAAGACCAAATGAAATTACTAAAGCTTTCATAATTTTCTTGAATCTTAATAAAAGCTTTTGCATTATTTATAGCAGCCTTTATTTTTAACCTATTTCTAACAATTCCTTGATTTAGTATTAATTCTTCCCTCTTTTTTTCATCATAAAGAGCAATTTTATGATAATCTCAATTATCAAACGCTTCTCTAAAATTCTCTCTCTTTTTCAAAATAATATCTCAACTTAGTCCAGCTTGATTTATTTCTAAAATAAGCATTTCAAAGAGCAATTTATCTTCATAAATTGGTTTAGCTCATTCATTATCGTGATATTGCTGATTTAGTATATTTTTATTAGCTCATTGACATCTTTTTTTCATTGCCTTATTTCCTTTTTTTATTTAAATACAATCAAATTATATATAAAAGGTCTATGCATTATTTAAAAATAAGCTTTAATTTAATTTTTTTACTTAAATTAATAAAAAAATACAAATTTTTAGATAATTTAGTTATAATTAAAGTGTCATATTTAAAGTAAAAGAAGACGCAAGTCTTCTTTTATATTTGTTAAAACATAATTGACAAAATTTATAGGAGGATTAAAAGCCATGACAGATGGTGCAAAACTATTAGATGCGATTTTTGAAATCGTACAAGATAAAAAAATAGACAAAAATATTGTTTTGGAGGGTATTAAAGAAGGTTTTCAAAAAGCATATGAAAAATCATTTGATCCTGAAGCAACAGTAAGAGTAGATATTGATCAAAATACTGGTCAAGTTAAGGTATTTAAAATTTTAACTGTTGTTCAAAAAATAGAAGATGAATGATTAGAAATTGGCTTAAATGCAGCTAAAGAGCTTTATGGAGAAAATGTTTCAATTGGTGACAATGTATATGAACCAGTAGAATTTCAAGAGGATTTCTCAAAAATAGCTGTAATGCAAGTAGGACAAATTATTAAGCAAAAAATTCGTGAAGGTGAGAAAAATAAAATTTATCAAGAGTTTTTATCAAAAAATCATGAAATTGTTGGTGGATTTGTTAAAGATATCACAGAGAATAGTTATTTAGTGGATATTAACGGTTCAATCATTCCAATTTGAAATAAAAAAATTATTCCAGGAGAAGATTTTGATATTGATGATAGAATTTGTTTCTATATTGAAGAAGTTTCAAGAGATAACAAACATTCACAAATTCAAGCTTCAAGAATTCATCCAGAATTTTTAACAAGATTAATGGAAACTGAAGTTCCAGAAATTTCTGAGGGAATAGTTGAAGTTAAATCAGTTGCAAGAGAACCAGGGCATAGAGCTAAAATAGCTGTATTTTCACACGAAGAGGGTGTAGATCCAATTGGAAGTTGTGTTGGTGCATCAGGAAGTAGAATTAAAAATATTACTAAGGAATTAAATGGTGAAAAAATTGATGTAGTTTTATGAAATGAAGATAAAAAGACATTTGTAATGAATTCATTAGCACCTGTTAAAGTAATTAGTATTGATATTAATGAAGAAAATAATGAATGTTTTATAGTTGTTCCAAATGAACAATTATCATTAGCAATTGGTAAAAAAGGGATGGCAGCCAGATTAGTTGCAAATCTTGTAAATATGAAAATTAATATTTTTTCATTGGAAAATGCCAAGGAAAAAGAAATTGAAATTAAGTGAAATGGAAATATTGATGAAGCAGAATTAAGCAATCCAGATTTCCTAAATAAAGTTAACAAAAGAAGAGAAAAAACTGCAGGTAACTTTAATAAAGATAAAAACTTTATCAAAAAACAAGAACAAGCAGAAGAGATTGCATTTATTGAAGAAGATAAATCAATTGATGAAATTCAAGCATCAATTGCAGCATTTGAAAGTCTAAGTGAAGAAGATAATACTTTTGAATTTGAAGAAAGTATTGATAATGTTGATGACAGTTATGATTCATACTATGAAAAATAGTTTTAAAAAATGTCAAAAGATATAAGTCTTAGAAAAGATGCTGCATCTAATAAAATGTATCCAAAAGTTGAATTAATTAGAATTGTTAAAAATAAAACTGGAGAAGTTTTTATTGATAATACAAAGAAGGCTAATGGAAGAGGAGCTTATATAAGACCAACTATAGAAGCACTTGAAAAAGTAAAAAAAACTAAAGCTTTAGAAAGAAATTTAAAGACTAGTTTGGGAAATGAATTCTATGAAAAACTTTTAGAAGAGGTAAAATTAAATTGGGACTAAATATAGATAAATTATTAGGTTCTTTAGGAATGATTTCATCTGCAGGCAAATTAGTTTATGGAGAAAAACTTTTTGATCAAATTAAACTAACAAAAGTAAAAATTGTACTAACAACTTCTGACATGGGAAAAAGTCAATTAAAAAAAATCAATGATAAGGCAAAATTTTATAATATTAAAATTATTAATAATTTATTTGATTCCGAACAATTAAGCAAGGCTATTGGAAGAAAAAATATTAAAAGTATTGGAATTAATGATGATAATTTTGTAAAGTTAATTTTAAAAAACATTGAATAAGAAAGGAGAAGTAGTTATGGCAAAAAATATAAAACAAGAAAATAATAAGAGTCAACAGTCTAAGAATAAATCTAAGGCACATAGTGCAAATATAAAAAATCAACTAAAACAAACAACTGAAACTGGTTTAATTGATGGTATTTTTGTTTATACAGAACCGTTATCAATTGCAGATTTTGCAAAAAAACTAAATAAAGGACCAGCAGAAATTGTAAAGTGGTTTTTTACTAATGGTTCAATGGTAACTCAAAACCAAATTCTCTCAGAAGAACAAATGGGTGAATTATGTATTGAATTTGGCTATGATTTTAAAAAAGAGACTAGTGTTACTAAGGAAAATATATTTGAAACGTTTAATGAAAAAGACGATCCAAAGGACTTAACAGCAAAACCTCCAATAGTAACAATTATGGGTCATGTTGACCATGGTAAAACAACATTATTAGATTCAATTAGAAATGCAAATGTTACAGATGGAGAGTTTGGGGGAATTACTCAACATATTGGTGCTTATCAAACAACAATAAAGTCAAATAAAATTACCTTTATTGATACTCCTGGGCATGAGGCTTTTACAGAGATGCGAGCAAGAGGAAGTGAAGTTACAGATATAGTAATTTTGGTAGTTGCAGCAGATGATGGTGTAATGCCTCAAACTGAAGAGGCGATTGACCATGCAAAAGCAGCTAGTGTTCCAATTATTGTTTTTGTAAATAAAATTGATAAACAAGGTGCAGATCCAAATAAAGTTAAAATGGAATTAATGAATTATGGAATTGTAGCAGAAGAATATGGTGGAGATATTCCATTTATTGAAGGTTCTGCAAAAGGAAAAGTAGGTCTTGATACATTATTAGAGACTATTTTATTAATTTCTGAATTAAGGGATTTAAAGGCGAATGCTAATAAATTTGCAAGAGGAACTGTTATTGAAGCTAAATTAGATAAAAATAGGGGTCCTGTTGCAACAATTTTAGTACAAGATGGTACTTTAAAAATTAGAGATATTATTATTGCTGGAGGAACATTTGGAACTATTAAAGATTTAGAAAATGAAAATAAGGCTAAACTTGTTGAAGTATCTCCAGGTCAACCAGCAGTTATTATTGGTTTAAACGAAGTTCCTAAAGCAGGAGATAAGTTTATTGTTGTTACTGAAGAAAAAATGGCAAGAGATATTGCAAAAGCTCAGTTTGAAAAACAACAAAATGAAGCAAGACAAAAAAGTCAAACATTCACTTTAGATTCAATTAAAAATAAAATTGAATCTGGTGAATTAAAATCAATTAATGTAATTTTAAAAGCTGATACTCAAGGTACAGTTGAAGCTGTTCGAAATTCAATGCTAAAAATTAGTATTGAAGGAGTAAAAATTAATGTAATTCGTGCAACAGTAGGAGCAATATCAGCAAGTGATGTTACTTTGGCTTTAGCATCTGATGCTCTAATTTATGGTTTTAATGTAAGACCAACATCACAAGTTAGACAAAAAGCAGAAGAAGATAGTGTAGAAATAAGATTACACAATATTATCTATAAATTAATTGAAGAAATAGCAGAAGCTGCCACAGGTATGTTAGATCCTGTTTTTGAGGAAAAATCTCTGGGAGAGGCACAAGTAAGACAATTATTTAGACACTCACAAGTTGGAACAATAGCAGGATGTAGAATTATGAGTGGAGTTGTACCACGTTCTTCAAAAGTTCATATTTTAAGAGATGGAATAGTTGTTTATAGTGGAGAAATATCTTCTTTAAAAAATAAAAAAGAAGATATAAAAGAAGCTAAAGAAGGACAAGAATGTGGTATTACAATTAAAAACTTTAATGATTTGAAGGAAAATGATATTATAGAAGCATACAAGGTAGAAGAGGTGAAATAATTATGGCAAATGATATAAAAATTGAAAGAAATCAATCAACTATTCTTAGAGAATTAAACTTAATTTTACAAAGAGAATTTCCAGATAGTGAATACTTAAATTCACTTACAATTCATGAAGTGAGATTGTCAAATGACATGAGTCACGCAAAGATTTTTTATTCATCAATGGATGTTAATTCAAATAAAGATGAAGTAAAGACTGAAATTGAAGAGAATTTAAAGGAAATAAGAATGATTCTTGCAAGTAAAGTTGAAATGAGAAGTGTGCCAGAATTAACATTTGAATTTGATAAAACTTTAGAAAACGCTAATAAAATTGAAAAAATACTAAAAGATATTAAATAGAAAAAACCTGCATAAAATGCAGGTTTTTTCTATTTAATATAGCAATTTTTTAGTTAATATTTGAATTCTATTAGTAGTGAGTGTGAATAAAATAATTGCAAATAGATCAAATACCATAAAACTTAACCATGAGTGAAAAAATTTAAATATACCATATATTTCACCATATTCAATATATGATATTAAATAATTCAAAAATGCTGAGCTTAATGGCCCAAAAATAAATACTAACATTCCTGAGAATATTAGCGATACGCTTCTATTAAAAGAGGCATTCTTACTATAAACTCGAAATACTTTATCGTATATTAATCAAAATAGTGCTACTCAAATTGCTAATCCAATTCCAGATGCTAGCCTAAATAAAGGACTATAACCTCAGATTAGAAATTGCAGTAGACCATCTAACAAACCTATTATCATACCCCAGTATATGCCTACCACTTGGAAGCTTATAGCAATAACAAAGTATTTTAGGACAAAACCTAAATTTATTCCAGTAATATATAATGGAATAATTACATTTATTAAACTAACAGCTGTGGACATACTTAGTAACAAACTGACAAGAGTTATTTTTAGAGTCTCACTCTTAAATCTCGCATGTTTGTTTGACTTATTTAGTTTGCTGAATTCATAGTCAATATCAATTGGTTCCATGGTTTGAATCAATTCTTGATCTTGACTATTATTATCAGTCATCTTCATTGTCAAATTCTCCTTTTAAACAAACAATTTTATAGAATTCAAATAATATTCACCTCAAGAAATATTATATTATAATATATAAAGAATTGGAGTTATTATGCATAGTTTCTTTTTAGATAAAATTATAGGTGATTATTTTGAAATAGTTAATGAGGATCTTCATCATATAAAAAATGTTGTTAGATTAAAAGAAGAAGAACAAATATTTTGTGTTTATCAAAATGAGAAGTATTTGTGTAAAATTTTTCAAATAAGCGAAAAATTTTGCAGAGCTAGAATAATTTCGAAAGAAAAACTAACTAAAAAAAACTATAAGGTAAATTTAATTTTGGGCATTATTAGAGAACAAAAATGAGATTTTATTTTACAAAAAGCTACAGAGCTTGGTGTTGATAATATTATTCCCGTTGAATTTAAAAGAAATGTTGTAAAAATTGATACTAAAAATGAGAAAAAGAAATTAACTCGCTGATATACAATTTGTGAAAGCGCTGCAAAGCAATCAAAAAGAGTTGATATTCCAACAATAAATTCAATTGTTAGAAATTTGAAAGATTTGGAAAACTATAAGGCAGATATTAATTTAGTTTGTTGAGAAGAAGAAACAAATGAGTTTATCAAAAAGGAAATTATTAAGAAATTTAAAACTATTAATATAATTATTGGACCCGAGGGTGGAATTGAACCGCAAGAAGTAAAGCAATTAAATAAAATAGGTTATAAAAGTATTGGTTTGGGAGAAAATATAATGAGAGCTGAAACAGCGTCTCTATTTGTATTAAGTTGTTTAAACTATGAAAAAAGTGGGTGATAATTATGGATAAAATTTCAAGTAAATTAGTAACAGCTGATATTGAACAAATTAATAGACAACTAAAAAAAATTTATATTGATAATAAATTTAAGAAGTTTATTGATAAAAACATTTATTATTTGAAAAGAAAATTAAAAGATATTGTTCAATTAAAGACTCATGGTAGTTTTGCAACGGGAGAACTTTATGATTTTGATAAAGAACTTAATATTGATTTACTAGCAATAAAATATGTAAATAGAAGTATGTATAAAATGTATGAAAAAGAAATTGAAACAAGAGAACATTTTGATGATTGCTGAGTTTGTGAAATTAATAAAGAAATATTTGAACTTGTTACTGACTTTTACAAAGTAGCAAATGATATTAAAGTTAGTTGAATTGAAAAAAAATATAGATGTAATAATCCTAAAAAAATAGTTACTTTTGCTGACGCAATTAAAATTGCTTTTTATAAAGAGGGGAAAATTGGCTTTTCAATAATTATTAGAACATCACTTAGACATAATAATTTCTTACCCATAATTTGTAACAAAACAATGTATAATAGATCATTTACATTAGAATATGTAAAAAGTTTTCGTACACTAAATAAGCTATTAGTAAAAAAATTACAAATTCTTTTTTATTATGTAAGAATAAAATTTAGAAGTTCATTAACTAAACAAGAGCGCTTATTTTTAAAAATAAGTATTATGTCTGAAATACAATATGATTTAACTAAAAACATTTACTTACAAAGGTGATTAGATTTTGCTTTTGATTATAATTTTTCAAGTAAAAAAGAGGTAGATAATGTTTTGGAATCAAAGTATATTTTTTATAAAAGAAGCAAAAAAATTGCAAAAATTTATAATTCGTTTAAATTAAAAAGTCTAAGTTGAGTTTTTCATATGACATATCCAAGCCTTCAAGGTTTTCTAGAAAAATACTTTGAATATATTAATAAATTTTTACAAAATAAGGAAAGGAATATTAGTGGTAATTTTTTCTTTTGATATGACTCTGTTACTTATTTAAAAAATACTAAAGGTTCCACAACTATTTCCATAAAAAAGGAAAGTCAGAAATATGATAATTTAGATTTACAAATTCATTCAAGAACAATTTATCCAACAAATAAGGAGAATGGTCTATTTTTAATTTTTTTACAGTACTTTACTTTTGAAATAGAAAGAGATTAATATGAAATTAAATAAAGATATATGAAAATTTAATAAAACAGTAAAAATATTAACCCTAGAAGAGCAAGCAGTTACTACTAAGATAAACTCTTATTTTAATGAATTAAGACAACTTTTTTTAAATGAAAAAATTCATTTAAAAAAAGTTGGTGATTTTGCTTATCATTCATATATGAAAATAAATAATGTAATTAATCTTGAACTTTGTGCAGTTAAATATATAAGTGCTTCCTTAATTAAAATATCAGATTTAAGTGAAACAATATTAAGAGTTTCAAAGACATATAAAGTTATTCCTGAAATCCATACAGATAAAAATTATATAAATCTAGTTTTTAATTATAAAAATGTAAAAATAAATTTTAGAATTGTTTCTGTAATTGCCAACATAGTAAAAAATGAGTCTATATATTGGGTAAACCGTAATGGGATAAAAGAAAATGATATAGTTTTAAAACTGACAAAGGACTTTAAAGAAGTTAATAAATTAAGTTCAGGGTTATTAGTTAA
Organism: Spiroplasma endosymbiont of Cantharis nigra; assembly: GCF_964019925.1. Lineage (NCBI taxonomy): Bacteria > Bacillati > Mycoplasmatota > Mollicutes > Entomoplasmatales > Spiroplasmataceae > Spiroplasma > Spiroplasma endosymbiont of Cantharis nigra. The sequence continues at coordinate 651,404 of NZ_OZ026470.1, read as the reverse complement.
TTTAAAAAGACTTATAAACTATACAATGAAAAATGAGTTTAATTATTCATATGATGCTGATTACTATCTATTAAGATGATTTAATGAATATGTTTCAAGATCATTAGAGTCATTTATTTATGAACGATATATAAAAAGAGAGTTAGAAATGAATATCGATCAATTTATGAAAACCGAAAATCTAAGAAAATGAATAAAAAGAAACATTAGTTTTTTTGATTTAACTAACTTTATTTTTATAAAATTAGACTCAATAAATACTTATTACTTTAATCAATTTAATTTTAAAAATGAAGATATTTTTGAAGGTATTTCTCGATATTCAGTAAATACTAACTCTTATTTTAAATTACCTGTTGATTATTTAGCATCTGTTAAGATATTTGATACTGATTTGATAGAACATAAGACATATATTCAAAACAATTTATCGAATGAAAATCGAGTTTCAAATACCTCATGAGAGAAATTTAAAAATTATAGACATAGATATATAGTTTCTCCCGTTATTCAAAGCGGTGTATCAAATTACGCTATGTTTCAAAAGTGATTAACATTAAAATCAAATGAATTATATGGTCATTTAAACTCAGACTTAAAAAGTGAAATTAAATCTACAAAACAAAGAGAAGCAATGTCAGAACTTAATGATATTGCCAATCAATGACTTACAAAATATAATACGAAATTAAAATATCTTCAACCTTATTTTGATAGAAAATATCCTTTTTATTCAAATTATCAAATAGAACAGTTAGTTTCTTTAATAATTGAGTCTATTAATAAGATAGATGAAGAACAATGAACAATAAAAAACGATAATTAGCTCTAAAATCCTTTTAGATTTCACATTTTTACTAAAATATTTTTATATCTTAAATGTTCCTAGTTATGACCTCGTTATTTTATATAATTAAATTAATCATATAAAAAGGATGGACAATCTATGAAAAAATTATTAAATTTATTAGCGACTGTAACTTTAGCAGTTTCAGCAGGATCTTCTGTTGTGGCTTGTACAAGTATATTAGATAAAGATGATGTTGATTATGAAACTGGTGCAAAGTGAAAAGGCAATGGTGCTATTAAGCAAGAAGTTTCTAAATTAAAGGAAAATAACATTAAAAAACAAATATCTAAAGATTTGTTGACAAAAAATACAAGTAGTAAAAGTTCAACTTATGCTACTATTGGAGAAAATGATAGATCTTCTTTAGCAAATAAAGATATTTTAACAGTTAATGATGGTGAGTTTGTATTTTCACCTTATGCAGATATGGGAATTGTTGAAGATACAGCAGAGTACTTAATGAAAGAAAAAGGAAAAAGTCAGGCAACTAGAGATGCTGCAGAAAAGGGTTTAATAAACAATGTTGTTTATAATGACTTAGGACAAATTGCTGAAGATTCAACAGTTATAACTAATGAGTCAGAAGTAACATTAGGATTTATGCAAAATGCAGCAGATACAGGAGAATTAGTTCCAATGTGAAATGCTGGACCTTCAAAAGGTGATGGAAAAGGTATTTTAGCAGAAGAAGGAAAAGAAACTGAATATGCTCAATGATTTAATGATAGATACAGAAATTGAACTGGACAAGATATAAAAGGTAATGAAAAAATAAAAGGAAAAGGTGGACAATTAAATCCAGAAAATGTAAGGATTTCATTTGGACCTTTTGCAAATTCATTATGACACACAGCGTGACAAAATAATAAGACACCAGAAGAGTTAGCACAAGTTATTAAAGCTGTTGGAGATAGATACAATACTAAAAAATTTGATTTCTATTTTGCAGCACCATATTTATCAGCTAGAGGAGATTATGCTGATTCACAAAAATTACTAGCAAGTGCATTAAAAATATTAATTGAAAGTGATTCAACTTATGATTTTCAATTATCACTTGTAATGTCAACAAAAGATGGAGTTGCATTAGCTCCTGGTTTTGGAGAACATGGTCAAGTAAACTTAAATTTAATAGGTGATGAGATATATCCACTATATAATTTTACAAAATATTTAGGAATGAACTTTAGATTAAATTTAGTTACAGGTTACTTAACTGTACCAAATGATGTTAACACTGACAGTGATTGAGAACTAGAAACTGTTAAAAGTGGAGCTTTACAATCAGCACAAAATTGAAATAAATTAAATAAAATTATAAATGGTGTATCAAAAGATATAAATTTTGTAAATAAAAGAATAAAAATAACTCCTTGAATTGGAAGAAGAGCTGAAGCAGCAGCATATAACTTTACACCTAAAAATGCAGCAGATTTAAGAGTTTGAGCAAAAGAACAAAACTTTGGTGGTTTAGGAATGTTTTATATTTCAAGAGATGTACCAAGTGAATTTGTAGACAATGGGTCAACAGGTCCTGCACAAGCTGACAGAAATGCATTAGATCAAAATATTAGATCAGGTTCAGGATTTGAACAATTTACATATGCAAAAGCTTTAAATGGAACAATTTCAGGTGAAACAGTACCTTTAATTGAAGCAAAAGATAAAGATGGAATCAAAACTATTGGTGGAATTGATTATCATGAAGATATTCTAGCAAATACATCTTTAGATAATTTAGAAATTGGTGGTAGTTGAGAAGGACCTTCATGAGAAGGTGGAGGGGGAACAAACCCTGGACCTGGAACAGGTGGAGGAAATGGTGGAGAAGTTATTTCTCCTCCAACTGGACCTGGAAAAAGTCTTTATACAAAATGAAGTGATGCTAATCCAAATAGAACTTCTTCAATTACTAAAAAAACAAAATCTAACAGTTTTACTTATTTTTCTCCATATTTAGATGCTGGGTTATATGAAGGAAATAATATGCAAAATATTACTTCTAGTGTTAATGGATTTGATCACTTAACATTAGCATTTGTACAACAAGTTAATAATCATGGTGATTACTTAGATTTATCAATTGCAGGTAGTGAAACAGGTACTGAAGGCTTTGAATGATGAGAAAACAGTCAATTCTGAGGTAAAATTCTAGAGCCAATGGCAAAACAAAATAAATTTGAAAATATTAAAGTAGCTTATGGTGGAGCAACTACAGGAGGATTTACAGATAAAAATCCTTGAACTTTAGCAAATACATTATTTGGTAAAAATACACCAACAGCAAAAGAAGAACTTAAAAAATCTTTAATTGAGTATCAAGATTCATTAGTTAAATTAGCTAATAAAAATGGTTATAAAGATGTTAAAATGCCAAAAGCAATTGACTTTGATATTGAAGGACATGCTCAAGAATTAGATGATGATAATAGATTATTGGCAGCAACAATTGCTGAAATGAAAAAAGAAGATAAGGATTGAGACTTCTCATTAACTTTACCAGTATTGCCAACTGGTTTAACTTCTGTTGGTTATCGTGTAATGAATATATTTGTTGAGGAATTTAAAAAGGCTGGATTAAATGAAAAAGATTTACCAGTTGTTAACTTAATGTTAATGGATTATGGTGATCCAATTTATGTACAAGCAATCAAAGATGGATTAACTAACTTTGATTTAGCAAAACAAGCAGTAAATGCTACAAAAAATAACTTAGCAACTTCAATTGAAAGTAATTATGGAAAAGTTTCAATTGGTAATGATGGTCTTTATAAATTAATTGGTGCAACTCCAATGATTGGTGTTAATGATACAGTTTGAGGTGTATTTACTGAAGAAGATGCAAAAGAATTGTATAATTGAAGCCATAATGTTGGTTTAGGATATATTGGAATGTGATCAATGAATGATGATAGAGGTTTAGATGTGCATACTAATAAACCAATAAATAAAAGTTTATTAACTCATGGTTTAGCTTATTTAGAAGAATATGACTTTGCTAGAGCATTTGCAGGGGATTGAACAAGTTCAATAAAAAATCCAAAACCAGAACATAAAATAGCTAGAAATAAGTATAAATTCTAGTTTAGAATTCAAAAAAACTCTTTTAAAAGAGTTTTTTTTCAATTTATAATGCCAATTATTTCTATAAAAATATTTTTAAAATATAAAATCATTTTTTAAAAATAAATGTTTTTTAGATATAATAAAAATATTAGTAATAATTTATACTAAATAGATAAGGGTAAAATATGAAAAAATTATTAAATTTATTAGCAAGTACAAGTTTAGTTGTATCTGCTGGTGGTTCAGTTGTAGCTTGTGGAAAAGTAATTGATGCAAAAGACAAAACATTTCAAACAGGTGAACAATGAAAAGGTAATGGAAACATAAATAGTGAAATTAATAGTATAAAAGAAAATAGTGTTAAAAAGCAAATATCAAAAGACTTATTAACAAAAAATACAAATAAAAATAGTTCAAATTATGGAGTTATTAAAGAAGGAGAAAGATCTTCTTTAGCAGGTGTTGAAAAATTAGCAGTTAATGATGGTGAGTTTGTATTTTCACCTTATGCAGATATGGGAATTGTTGAAGATACAGCAGAATACTTGATGAAAGATAAAGGAAAAAGTCAAGGTACAAGAGATGAAGCAGAAAAAAGTTTAAATGGAAAAAATATCATTTATAATGACTTAGGTGAAATAGCTGGTAAAGAAAATGTTATTACACAAAATTCAGAAGTAACATTAGGATTTATGCAAAATGCAGCAGATACTGGTGATTTAGTTCCAATGTGAAATGCTGGGCCTGCAAAAGGTGATGGACAAGGTATTTTAGCTAAAGAAGGTGAAGAAACTGAATATGCTAAATGATTTAATGATAGATATAGAGATTGAACAAAAAAAAGTTCTAAAACTAAAATAACAAGTCACGAAAATGGCGGACATTTAAATCCAGAAAATGTAAGAATTTCATTTGGACCTTTTGCCAATTCTTTATGACATACTGCATGACAAAATAATAAGACTCCTGAAGAATTAGCAGAAGTTATTAAAGCAGTTGGGGATAAATATAGCACTAAAAAATTTGATTTCTATTTTGCAGCACCATATTTATCAGCTAGAGGAGATTATGCTGATTCTCAAAAATTACTAGCCAGTGCTTTAAAAATATTAATTGAAAGTGATCCAACTTATGATTTCCAATTATCACTTGTAATGTCAACAGAATATGGAGTTGCATTAGCTGAGGGATTTGGTCAAGAGGGACTTAATAATTTAAATTTATTAGGTGATGAAATTTATCCTTTGTATAACTTTACAAAATATTTGGGTATTAATTTTAGATTAAATTTAGTTACAGGTTATTTGACTGTACCCAATGATGTTAATACTAATGATGATTGAGAATTAAAACAAATTCAAGATGGAGCTGAACAAACAGCTAAAAACTGAGCGAAAATAAATGAAGTGGCAAATGATGATATAAAATATCTAAGTTACATGAAAAAAAGAATTAAAATCACTCCTTGAATTGGAAGAAGAGCTGAAGCTGCTGCTTATAACTTTACTCCAAAAGATGCAGTCCAATTAAGAACTTGAGCTGTTAAAGAGGGATTTGGTGGTTTAGGAATGTTCTATATCTCAAGAGATGTACCAAGTCATTTTCAAGATAATGGATTAACAGGTGCAGCTCAAGCTGACCAAAATGCATTAGATCAAAACATTAGATCTGGTTCAGGTTTCAAACAATTTACATATGCAGAAGCATTAAATGGAACTTTATTAGAAAATGATATTCCAAAGGAAATTACAGATAAAGATGAAGTTATTAGTCAATTAAAGGCTATTGATTATAAAAATGATATTCAAGCAAATAAAGCATTAGACAATTTAGAAAACCCTGGTAATTGAGAAGGACCTTCATGAGAAGGTGGAGGGGGAACAAACCCTGGACCTGGAGCAGGAACTGGTGGTGGAGAAGTAATTATGCCTCCAACTGGACAAGGTAAGAGTCTTTATACAAAATGAAGTGAAGCAAATCCAAATAGAAAATCTTCAATTACTAAAAAAGCAAAAGCAAATAAATCAACATATTTCTCACCTTATTTAGATGCTGGGTTATATGAAGGAAATAATATGAAAAATATTATTTCCAGTGTTAATGGAATGGATCACTTAACACTAGCATTTGTACAACAAGTTAATAATCATGGAGATAAATTAGACTTGTCAATTGCAGGTAGTGAAACAGGTACTGAAGGTTATGAATGATGAGAAAGCAGTCAATTCTGAGAAAAGATTTTAAAACCTATGGCAGAACAAAATAAATTTGAAAATATTAAAGTAGCTTATGGTGGAGCAACTACAGGAGGATTTACAGAAAAAAATCCTTGAACTTTAGCAAATAAATTAAATCCTAATAATTCTCAAAAAGCAAAAAATGACCTTAAAGAAACTTTAATTGGATATCAAGAATCATTGGTAAAATTAGCTTATAAAAAAGGTAAAAACGTTAAAATGCCAAAAGCAATTGACTTTGATATTGAGGGACATGCTCAAGAATTAGATGATGATAATAGATTATTGGCAGCAACAATTGCTGAAATGAAAAAAGAAGATAAGGATTGAGATTTCTCATTAACTTTACCAGTATTGCCAACTGGTTTAACTTCTGTTGGTTATCGTGTAATGAATATATTTGTTGAGGAATTTAAAAAAGCTGGATTAAGTGAAAAAGATTTACCAGTTGTTAACTTAATGTTAATGGATTATGGTGATCCAATTTATGTACAGGCAATTAAAGATGGATTAACTAACTTTGATTTAGCAAGACAAGCAGTAAATGCTACAAAAAATAACTTAGCAACTTCAATTGAAAGTAATTATGGAAAAGTTTCAATTGGTAATGATGGTCTTTATAAATTAATTGGTGCAACACCAATGATTGGTGTTAATGATACAGTTTGAGGTGTTTTTACTGAAGAAGATGCAAAAGAATTGTATAATTGAAGCCATAATGTTGGTTTAGGATATATTGGAATGTGATCAATGAATGATGATAGAGGTTTAGATGTGCATACGAATAAACCAATAAATAAAAGTTTATTAACTCATGGTTTAGCTTATTTAGAAGAATATGACTTTGCTAGAGCCTTTGCAGGGGATTGAACAAGTTCATTAAAAAATCCAAAACCTGAGTATAGAAAAATTAAAGGATAGTCATATTTTCTTTAAAAGATAACTTAAATATCCCTTTTTTCAAAAGGGTTTTTTAAGTTATAAGTAATAAAAAAGTTGTATTAAATAAATACAACTTTTTTATTACTTATAAATTATCACTTGTCAGTTCCACCATTATGGTCTTTTAACATTTGTGCACGTTTTCTGATATAATCTTTTTCAACTTGACCAATATTATTATAAACATCTCTACTTGCTTTAATTCTTAGTTTTTTTAATTCTTCATCACAATAAACTCATGTAAGTCAAACAATATGAAAATGTCTTAAATATTTAATTTCACTTTCATCATACATTTCATAACTTAAAGCTTGTGCTTCTTTTTGAGCAAAATCCACTCATTTTTGTGGATTAATATTTTCACTGAATACCTCTTTTGCTAGTCTTTGAAAAGAAAGCGCTTTTTTTACAATTACTTCTTCAAGTGATTGTAGTGTATTTGAAATTTCTTCTATTATTGCTTGATCGAATTCTTCAAATGAATTAAAGTGATGCTTTAATAAATAAAACATTTTTGTATTGAGATTACTTACAGGGTTACCTGAACTATTCAAATGTTCCTTTTCAGAAATAATCTTAAATTCATTTTCAATATTTTTATAAAAATCTGATTTTCTACGCATAATAATCACCTAAATTCTTTAACTTAGTATATTATAACATATTTTTAGAAATAATTTTTATAGCAATAATGGGTTATGTGTAATAATAAATATAGGAAATGTTTTGGAGGAAATAAAATGGATGGCAAATCAGGAGTACTTTTAGTACGTAAACCAGAAGGAATTACTTCAAATGATTTAATTCAAAATATTAAGCGAAAATTTAATATTAAAAAAATTGGTCACGCTGGAACTTTGGACCCTCTAGCAACAGGATTGATGGTAATTTTAATCAATCAAGCAACAAAAATATCAAACTATATTTTAAGTAGTGATAAAAGTTATATTGTAACCATGAAACTGTTTATACATACTGATTCACAAGATATTACAGGAAAAGTAGTACAAGAAGAGGGCTATAAAAAAATTTCAAAATCACTAGTAAAAGAAGTGGTTAATAAATATAATGGCTATATTTATGACCAGTATCCACCAATATATTCAGCAGTTAAAGTTGATGGTAAAAAACTATATGAATATGCAAGAAAACAACAAGAAGTTGAAATTAAACCAAAAAAGGTTACTATTAAAAGTTGTGAATTAATAGAATTTAATCAAAAATTGGGAACAATTAAATTAAATGTTAGATGTAGTAAAGGCACATATATTAGAAGTTTAGTTACTGATTTTGCAAAAGATTTACAAACAATTGCTACGGTTTCTCAATTAGAACGAACATCTTCTGGAGGTTTAAATTTAAGTGAGGCCAAGACAATTGAGCAAATAGAGCAAAAAGATTTAATGTCAATGTATGATGCTTTAATGAAAAATGAACATACATTAATTGAGTATCATAGAATTAGAGATATTAAACAAGGTAAGGCAATTAGTTTAAGTGGCATTAACTACCCAATAATTTTTATTATTAATGATTTAAAAGAGGTAATTGCAATTTATAAGCACATTGCACATGATCTTTATAAATGTCAAAGAGGATTATGAGATGAGGTTCCATTGGATCAATTAACTGAAGCTGAAAGAAATGGTTATTATGATTAAATATCAAACCTTTCTTAAAAATAATGAAAATTTCAACTTGGAGCAAAAAGGAAATGTTATTTGTATTGGTTTTTTTGATGGTATTCACAAAATGCATAAAGCAATTTTTTCTGAAGCAAAAAGAATTGCAAAAGAAAAAAATTTTGTTTGATCTATAATCACTTTTTCAGAAAAAGTTTCAGATTTTTTAAAAGGAATAAAAAACACTTTACAGTCAAAAAATAATAAGTATGAAAATATTGAAAAGAATTATAAACCTGATTATATATTTGAGATAGAAGTTAATAATGAAACTATCAAATTAAATCCTAATGAATTTTGTTTATTTTTAAAAGAGAAACTAAATGTTAAAAAAATAGTTATAGGCGATGATTTTAGATTTGCTTATAAAGGTCAGGGAAATATTTCTCATTTGCAGGATTTTTTTGGAGTTGAAAATATTATAGTTTTTAAAAGAATTCTAAATATTTCAACTTCACTTTTAAAGAGTAATTTGGCAAAAGGAGAAATTAGTGAGGTTAATAAAATAATTGATGGTAACTTTTCAGCTAGATTTAAAAGAAATAGGGAAAATAGTTTTTTGATGGAAGACTATAATATAAACATAGCAAATGGAAAATATTTGGTTCTAATTGAGGGCAAAACTCTGCAAATAGAATTAGAAAACAATATTATTAAATTAAAATGCAAAAAGGAATTATTAGATATTGAATTTTTAAAAAAAGTATAAAAAAGGCTTTATTTTTGATATACTTTTTAAGTATTGATGTTTTGTCTTTGATTTGATTTACCCTAAATCTTTTCTATGATAAAACAATTTTCAATCAAGGATTAATAGGGGGTTATAGACATGGTTTCTAAAACACAAATTGAAAATATTGTTAAAGAATTCGGAGTTAATGCAAATGATACAGGTAGAGCTGAAGTTCAAATTGCTATTTTAACTCAAGATATTCAAAATTTAACAGAGCACTTGAATATACATAAAAAAGATATTACTTCAAGAAGAAGTTTATTAAAAAAAGTAGCTCAAAGAAGACATTTGTTAAACTTTTTGTTTAAAAAAGATGTTGAAAGATATAAGACAATTATTGAAAAATTAAAAATAAGAAAATAGTGTAGTAATTATATTATTTTTTTATCTATTATTATTTGAGTAGAATAGTTTTAAAAAATAATGTATAATTAAATCATATTTTGATAATAAAAATATAATTTTTATTATCAAAATTTAGTATTTTTATTAGAAAGACGGTGTTACTATATGGCAACTGCAAAATCAACAACAGGAAAAAGTACAAGTGCTAAAAAAGCAACAAGTGCTAAAAAAGTAGCAGTAAAAAAATCAACAACTGCTAAAAAATCAACTACTAAATCATTAATTGCAAAAAGCACAACTGCAAAAAAACCTAAAACAACAGCTGTTAAAAGAGCTGCTTCAAATAAAATGAGACCTGAACATATTCAAACAAGAAAAAAAGTTTCAGATCCAAAACCAGAGAAAATTATAAATAAAGACATCAAATTAACTGATGGACAACAAAAATTTATTTGAGAGAAATCAGATCCAGTTTCAGCAACAAATTCATCTATTTATAGACAAGATATAGCTGGAGCAATTATTAAAGTTAGCGAATATGGACAAGCATCAGAATTCGGTTGAGTTTATTGTTTAATTGATCAAGATGGTGAAAGAGATGATGTAAATAACGTTGTTGCTTTACATTGATTAAATGCAAAAGTTAAACGTAAATTAGACGAAAATTGAGTAGCTGTAGTTACTGGTGGAAGAGATATTTCAGGTCTTTTTAATCAGAAAAAAGAAGTAAAAATTGCTGGTAATCAACTAGGAAAAACAAGAAAAACTGTTTTATTCCAACCTTCAATAGTTGAACCAAGAAAAGTAAACATTAAAATTAGATCAGCAGTAACAAAAAAATAATAAAAAAACCTTATTTATGTAAGGTTTTTTTATTATATAATTATTATGTCCTTAGGGACGCCAAGAATATTTGTTATTCTTTATGTTTGCGTGAGATATTAAAGACCGCTCAATAAATAAGTATTTCCTTTCTCATGCATTTGATAGCGGGTGGGAATATTTTTTTTTGTCAATTTTTGAAAGGTAGTAATAATTATGAATAAAATAATAGTTATAGTTGGACCAACAGCAAGTGGGAAAACAGACCTATCAATTAAAATTGCAAAGGAATTTAATGGAGAATGTATTAATGCAGACTCTACTCAAATTTTTAAAGGAACAGATATAGCAACAAATAAAATAACAACTCAAGAAATGCAAGGGATTAAACATCATTTACTTTCTATAAAAGAAGTTAATGAAAGCTACTCAGTAGCAGAATTTCAAAAGCATGCAAGAGAAAAAATTGCAAAAGTATTGGAGAATGAAAAAACTCCTATACTTATTGGTGGAACAGGACTTTATATTAATTCGGTTTTAATGGATTATAACTTTAGCAGTGATGATCATATTGATAATTATGCAAAAAAATATGATACAAAATCAAATCAAGAGATTTGAGAAGTTTTAAATTTAAAAGATAGTTTAGAGGCCAAAAAAATTCATATGAATAATAGATATAGATTAATTAGAGCTTTGGAACTTATTCAACTAACAGGAATAACAAAAACTAAACTAACAAAGGACAATAAAAAGTATCTTTATAATAATTTATTAATTATTGGAATATCTGCCAAAAGAGAGGAATTATATAGTAAAATAAACAATAGGGTACTTAGCTTAATAGAAAAGGGTTTGTTTGAAGAAATACAATTGGCTTATAAGGCTAATAATTTTGACAAAAAAGCCCAATCTTTAAAATGTATTGGAGGTCCAGAAATCATAAAATATTTTGAAAAAGAAATAGATTATGAAAAATGTATCGAACTGATGCAACAAAATAATAGGCATTATGCAAGAAGGCAGTTAACTTGATTCAAAAATCAATTAAATAACGTTAAATGATTTGAACATGATTATAAAAATTTTGAAGACATATCTAATGAAATTATTGAATATATCAGATCAAATCTTTAACTTAAAAATTGAATAACAAGTTAGGAGACTTAATAATGTTGTCTGTTTACGAAAGAGTAGAGAACTTAATTAAGGACAATAAAAATACTACTTTTAAATTAATTGGAAAACAAATTCTAGCAGATTGATCTGTTGGAATCTTTAAAAGTCAAAGTGAAATTAGCAAAATGTGTTTTGTTTCTTTAGCTACGGCTACACAATTTGCAAAGGCTTGCTATTGTGAAGGATATAAAGAATTATCAATTAGATTAAAAGTAGAATATGAAAATGTTATGCAAAATAAAATAAGAGCAGATCAACCTAATGAAGCTGATATGACAGGAATGAGAGCTGTCATAAACAACTGAGTTACTGAAAATGATGGTTTCTTATATGACTTAGCTAGTAAAATAAATGAAAGAAGGAAAGTATGAATATGTCCATCATATCAATCGATGTATTCAGCTAAATTTTTAGAGGATGTTTTAACCAATGTTGGAATTCAAACCAAAATAATTGACATCTCTATAAATTTAGAAGTTGGGAAACACTTAGAGTTTCATAATGAATTAGTTGTTATTCTTTTAACTGGGAGAGATACTGATACTACAGTAATTGCTTTAGAGTATTTAATAAAAGCCAAAAATGAAATTTTTATTATAACTACTCCAAGTAATATATCAGAGCTACCTGAGATTAAAGAACAAAAACATATGTTAATTAACTTTCAAGATAATAATTTCTTTTATAAGTATAGATGTTATGCATTAATTTCATTGTTCTTTTCATTAAGTGAAAAAATAAGTTAAAAATATAAAATCTTAAAGTATAAAAAATATTTTAAAAGTATTGACATCTGCGTAGTAATTATATATATTTATTAATGTGATTATACGCGGGTGTAGTTTAATGGTAGAACTTCAGCCTTCCAAGCTGACTGTGAGGGTTCGATTCCCTTCACCCGCTCCATTATGAAAATTCAAATCCCTTAAGGGATTTTTTTATTTTGTATTTATAATAAGTATTAAAGGAGAAGTTCTAATGTTAAATAATCAAATTAAAAACTTTAATGAATCAAGAACTCCATTTTTTAAGAGTTTACTTTTTTTAATTATAGAATCAATAATTCCTGGTTTAACTATTTGATTTTGTGTTGGATTTGACTTTAATTTTTCTCTTACAAGTAAATTGCCATATCCAAATGTAGGTTATGTTTCACTAATTTGTACTGTGTACTTTTTATACAGTTTTTTGATAACATATTTATTTTATAAGTTTAAATTTCATGAAGCCGATATGTTTACTTTTAGTTCCTTAATTACTTTGATCTTAATTATATTAATTTTATTTGGTAGTTTTATGAATACTTCAGGTATTTGAATATTTGTTAGATTTATTGCTATAGTTGCCTTTGTTATAATAGCAACTCCATTTTTTGTTTTTATAAGTGTTTTATTTAGAAATAAGGAAAACAAAAAAATAGAGGATTATGAAAGAGCGCTAGAGGCTTATAAAAATGGCGAGATTATACCGAGTAATAAATTATTAAGAGCTCAAAGATATCAAAGTTATTTAATTAAAAAACAAAATAAGATAGAAGAATTAAAGAATTTTAAAATAGAATTAGATGAAAAAATAACAAAAGAACTACAAGAACAAGAGTTAAAAAGAAATCTTAAAATGAAAAAAATAATAGATAAATTGGATCAAAAAGAAGAAAAGCAAAGACAAAAAAAACAGAAAGATTAGTATATCTTTCTGTTTTTTAATCTTTCTAATTTATGATCAAAAATATCTTTAAAAATATTTTGTTTCTCTTTTTCAAACATAAAATTCGATCATAATGTTCATAAAAGGTCTTGGTATTTAATCATTAAATTTAAAGTTTCAATTTCATTAATATTTACTAATTTTTCTTCAATACATTTCTTTATAAAGTAGTTAATTAGTTCTTCATCATCATTTAAAGTTTCACTGATAAAACTTGCTATATCAAAGAACTTGTTATTTAAGGAAATATAGTCGTAATCAATTAAAATCATCTCATTTTTATTTATTAAAATATTTCCAGGCACTAAGTCATTATGACTTAAAACCAATTTTAACTTATCAAATTTATCAATATAGTTATTTATTTCCTTCAAATAAGGTTCAAAATTAGTTAATGGATTATCAATGTTATTTTTAAAAATTTTTAAAAATTTTTGATAATTAAATTTATTTATTTTAAATTCTTTTGAGTTAAGCTTATGAAGTTTTTTTATTAAATTAGTTACATTATTAATTATTTCCTTAGTTATTTTAATATTTTTAAGGGTTTGATAATTACTTAAAAATTTATATTCTGAAAATAATTTATTATCTTTTCAATAGAACTTTAACGGAGTTAATAATACATCTTGCTCAGTTTTAATTAATTGTTGCAAAAAATTATATTCATTTTTTTTATCTAGATAAATATCATGAAAAGGTATTGACTCTTTTTTCAAAATATCATTTTCTAGGGTTACTTTGTTTGTATAACCATTAAATTTCATTTATTTTACTCCTTATTGCTATTATTATTATAATATTAATTAGAAATTAAAAGGAGTTATTTATATGAACGTTTTATGATTTGCTTCACAAAATTCTAATAAAATTAAAGAGATTAAAGAAATGATTCCTGAAATGGAAATTAAATCGTTAAAAGATCTTCCTGATTTAATTGATATACCCGAAGATGAACCAACATTTGAGAAAAATGCTTTATTTAAAGCTAAGACATTATCGCAGATAGTTGAGGGAGTAGTTGTTGCAGATGATTCAGGACTGAGTATTAAATGTTTAGATGACTTTCCTGGAATTTATTCAGCAAGATGAGCTAAACCAGAAACAGAATGGATGAAAATAAATGATTTATTATTGGAAAAGTTAAAGCGAGAAAATTTAATGAAAAGCGAAGAAAGAAAAGCATTTTTTACATCTTCAATTGCCCTAATTGACAAGAATAAGGGTGTTCAGCAAGTATTTACGGGAATAGTAAAAGGAGTTATTGTTGACAGTCAAATTGGAGAAAATGGTTTTGCATATGACAGAATTTTCAAACCAGATAATTTTGATAAAACTTTTGCCCAAATGACCAAAGAAGAAAAAAACTCTATATCACATCGTAACCGTTCAATAACTTTACTAAAAGAATTTTTAAAAAAGAATAACTATTTTTAAGGAGGGCAAAAAAATGAGAAAAATTAATATAGTATTGTTTCAACCAGAAATTGCTGATAATGTTGGAGCTATAATGAGAACTTGCGCACTTACAAACTCAAAACTACATTTAATTGAACCATTTGGTTTTATTTTCGATAAAAGAAATTTTGCAAGAAGTAGTGCTAATAATTTTGAAGGTTGTGAATATGTAAGATATGATGATTGAAATGACTTCATAAATTGCAATCCAAATGCTAATATATTTTGCATGACTCGATATGGTAAAAAACCAATTACTGATTTTGAATTTAGCCAAATTAATGATGAGGTGTTTATTATGTTTGGAAAAGAATCAACAGGTATTCCAAAAAAAATTTTAAAAGATAACATTGACAAATGTTTTAGAATTCCTATGGTAAGTTCAGGAAGAAGTCTTAATATTGCCAACTCTGTGGGAATTGCCACTTATGAAGTTTTAAGACAATGAGATTATTTAGATCTGTCAAAAGTTGAAGTTGAAAAGGGAGAGGACTATCTAGATATAGATTAATAATATATAATATATGTTGTATGAAATAGGTGAAATAATATGAAATTTTCAGATTTTGGTTTTAAAAAATTTATTAATGATGCTTTAGAAGAAATTGGATTTGTCTATCCAACTAAAATTCAAGAGAAAGTTATTCCACTTATAAAGAAACATAGATCAGTTATTGCTCAGTCGCACACAGGAACTGGAAAAACGCATTCTTTTTTATTGCCTATATTAAATAATATTGCATATGATGAAAAAAATAAAATTCAATTTTTAATAGTAACTCCAACAAGAGAACTTGCTAGACAAATTTATGAAAATACTAAAGATATTTTGAAGTTAAATGATAAGGGAACAGTTGGATTATTTGTTGGTGGAGATGATATTGAAAAATCAATTCAAAATGTTAAAACAAAACAACCAACTGTTGTAATTGGAACACCAACAAGACTAAAAAAAATGTATGAAGAAGGTAATTTATTTATTACTACTGCAAAATATGTAGTAATTGATGAATGTGATATGATTTTTGATCTTGGTTTTATTGAAGAAGTAGACTTTATGCTTTCAAAAATTAATAAGGATGTAAACATCTCTTTATTTTCTGCAACAATTAATAATGGATTAAGACCTTTTTTACAAAAATATTTATCAAATTCCATTTTTATAGAAAATAAGGATTCAAATCCAACTAATAAAAATATTGAGCATGTTCTTGTTTGAACAAAAAATAAGGAAAATAAGGAAGTTCTTAGAACAATTGTAAGTGAAATTAACCCTTATGTTTGTATGATTTTCTTAAATAAAAAAGATCAAATAAAAGAGATTATTTCTTGACTAAATGAATTTGGCATTAAAAATGTAGGTGAGTTACATGGAGATTTAGACTCAAGACAAAGAACAAATATGCAAAAAAGAATTCAAAATGGGGATTTTAAATGAATTGTAGCTTCAGATGTAGCGGCAAGAGGAATTGACATTGATGGAGTAAGTCATATTATTTCAGTTGACCTGCCAAAAGACTTAGATTATTATATTCACAGAAGTGGTAGAACTGGAAGAAATCAATATTCCGGCCAAAGTTATGTTTTATTTAACTCTACAAATCAGCACCAAATTGATGAACTAAAGTCAAAAGGTATTTCATTTTCTAACTTTAAATTGGCAAATAATCAATTAATTGAAATTAATACTGTCAAAAAGAAAAAAGAATTTAATGCAAATTTGCCAGTAAATGTTGAAACTAAAAAAATTATTGATAAATATAAGGGTCAAAAAGTAAAACCGGGATATAAAAAACGTAGAAAAGCTGAAGTAGATAAACTTAAAAAAGATATTAGAAGAAAGCATATTAAAGAGTCAATAGCAAAAATTAAAAAAGATAAGTACAAAAAACGTAGAGAAGAATTATTTGAGAATTAAGCCAACAACTCTTTTAAAAAGAGGCTTAATGTTTTATAATAATAAATATTAGAGGGAAATTTTATGGATATTACAGAAAGAATTAAAAAATTAATAACAGCAATTTCATTTCAAGTTTATGAAAAAGAAACAATATTTAGATTAGCAATGTTAGCTCTTTTAGCGGAAGAGTCAATTTTCCTTTTAGGTAAACCAGGTATTGCCAAGTCATTAATCTCACGTAGATTAAAATTTGCAATTAAGGGTGGTACTAATTTTGAATACTTGATGAGTAAGTTTTCAACTCCAGAAGAAATCTATGGACCAATTGACTTAAGATTACTAAAAGAAGGTAAATATGTTAGAGTTGTTGAAAATTATCTACCTGCTTCAAATGTTGGTTTTTTAGATGAAATTTGAAAAGCTGGACCAAGTATTCAAAATACATTATTGACAATTATTAATGAAAAGCTTTTTAGAAATGGTGGAACAGATATAAAAGTTCCATTAAAACTATTAATTTCAGCTTCAAATGAGTTACCTGCAGAAGGTGAAGGATTGGAAGCTTTATTTGACCGTTTTATTATTAGATTTATAGCTGAAGGTTTAAAAAGTGATGATAATTTTGAACAACTTTTAGATGGTGAATCATCACTTGATGTTGATGTAGATCCAAAACTTCAACTTACAATTCAAGAATTAGAAATTTGAAAAAAACAATCAAAACAAGTAAAAATCAGTAGAAAAACTTTAGACTTTATTCACTATTTTAGAAAAAAAATATTAAAAGAAACAAATGGAGAAGCTTATATTTCTGATAGACGTTGAAAAAAAATATCAGGTTTAATGAAAACAAGTGCTTTTTATAATGGAAGATCAGAAACTGATATTGCTGATTTATTTGTAATTCCATACTGTATTTGAGATAACGAAGAACAAGAAAAGCAATATTCTGAAATTTTCTTTAATACATTTTTGGAACAATTTGGTTTAGAATGAAGAAATGAAAAGAAAAATTTAATGAATCAAATTGATTTAGTAAACTCACAAATTGGTCAAGTTGAAGCACAATTTTTAAGATTAACACCGTATACTGATCCATTTAAAGGCGCAATTAATGGAACATACTATTTTATTAATTTTACAGATGGTGGAGATAGTTATAAAATTTGTTTCATATCTGCAGCTGATTGAAATAAAATAAGAAATTTAACAAATGAATCATTTGAAATTGATTTACATTTTGGAGTAAATTTAAATAAATATTCAGGAAGTCAAAAAACATTGGTTAAAGCTTATAAAGCAGATCAAATTCTTTTTGTAAATGAAAACAAAAAATACTTATTACAAAATGAAAGTCCAAATGAATTTAATCAACAAATGAATAATTTAGCTGATAATATTGTTGAACTTGAAACTAAATATAAAGCATTGTCAGCAAAAATGTTTAAAGAGTATAAAAAATATATGAATATGAATTGCATTTTCTTTGAAGAAATTTATGATGAAAAAATTGCACAAGCATTTGATGCAAAGACTAAAAAACAATTAGAACAAGAAGCTGAATTAGAAAAACAAGTTAAACTAAACGAAAAAAATGATAATATAAAAAATCCAATTGATGATTTAGACTTTAAATTAGAAATTTAAGTAAAGAAGGAAACTATTATGAAATTTGACTTAGAAAAACCAGTAAGTGAAATCAAAAAAGAGATTGAAAAACTTAGACGAAAAGATATTCATAATAGTGAATTTTTAACATTTAAAAAAAATCATGAATATGCAGCTGAACAATTAGATGATAAAATTAATAATTTTTATTCAGCTTCAAATTTGTCTACAATAAGACAAATAAAACTTCCTGAACCAATCAGAAAAGAAATAATCTATTATAATTATATTTCTGAATATTATGATGAAGTAAGTTTTGCTCAGAACTTAAGACTAATTCAAAATAAATTAGTCGAGTTTGATTCTCCTTTTTCAACGTATATTGATACAATGAGTTGAAAAATTGATAATGGATATTTAGAGTTAAAAGGTAGAGATTGATTAACTGAATTTTTTAAGACTTGAACTTTTATGTTAACAAAGAGAATTGTTGACTATAGAATGAAAGCTGTAGAGGACTTAAGATATAACTATTTAGTTGAAATATATTCAATAATAAAAAATTATGGAAAATATGCAAAAATTTATAAAACAATGTATGATGTTTTTGGAAAAGTAGCCAATATTGAAGATGAACTAAGAAATCAAAACATTGAATCAATAGCTAGATTTGCGGACTTCTTATATAAAGATCCTTCAATTTTAATGATAGCTGAGATGTTAGGGCGATTAAATGGTGAAGATGATTTAATGGAAATAAATATAACAGAGCAAGTTGTTACATATCCAACAGAAGTTAAATTACCATATAATCCAGAAGAAATTGTAGGATTAACTGTTTCAAAAGATCTTGAAAGATTACTTCCAATGGAATTTGCAAGTCTATTTGATGAGGATTTAGAAATTATATTTTATAAGAAATTTGTAGAATCACAACTTCAAACTTTTTTATTTGAATCAAATGAAAGAGTCATTGAACATGAAATTGAAGAAGTAGAATATGAAGCGCCAATACCATTAGAACAAGGAAAATTTATAATTTGTATTGATACTTCAAGTTCTATGGAGGGTGCTGGTGAATATATTGCAAAAGCATTATCAATTGCCATATCTAAAGTTGCTTTAAAAGAATATAGAGATTTAGTTTTTGTAAACTTTGCAAATCAACATGTTGAAGAATTTACCATTAATGGTAAAAATGTAAATATTCAAAAAATGTTAGAATTTTTAGCCAAATCTTTTTATGGTAAAACTAACGCTAAACCAGCCTTTGAAAAAATTATAGAAAAAATGCATTCAGAAGATTTTAAAAGAGCTGACTTATTATTTATTTCAGATTTTATGATGGAAACTCTTCCAAATTCAACAAGAGCAAAAATTGCAGATTTAAAGGAAAACTATAATAGATTTCACTCTCTAATAGTAGGAACAATGCCAAATGTTGAAACACAAGAAATATTTGATAATATTATGTATTATGATCCAAATGATCCGTTTGCCACAAATCAAATTGTTAAGTCATTAAATGAAACTTTAAGAGATTTAAGAGAATTAAAAGATGAAGAAGTTGCATATCGTAGCGAGCAAATTAATAATTTAAATACAATTAGAGATAAAAAGCGTTTCAGAGAAAAACACTTAGATGATCCAAAGGCAAAAAAACTTACAAAACAAAAACAAAAATTAAAAGAATTAGAAAATAAGAAACAACAAGTTAATCAATAGGGAAGGAAATAATAATGTTAGTAAAAGAAAAATCAAATTTATTAGTTATTTTTTTGGAGAATGGGGAAGATATTGACCAACAAATTCAAAATATAATAAGAGAATATAAACTTATTGATGCCAAAATTACTGGATATGGTTATTTAAAAAGATTAGAGTATGGTGTACTTTCTCAAATTGATCCATTTTTCTTATCAAAATTATTAAAAGAGGGACTTATTACTGTTACAAATTTAAATGGTATGATTGATAATCGTGAATCAACAATAATGGTTAGCTCTGTTGATGATAAATTTGAAAGACATCAAGGAAGATTAATTAGTGGCGTTGTAGCAAATTCATTCAATATAATTTTAGAAATATATAAAACAGAGTAAAATCTGTTTTATTTCTTATTTTTGCCCTTTTTTATAAAATGTTTTTAGTTTATCTAAAAAAATAATATAAAATCTAAATAATACTTTAAGTAAGTGGAAGGAGAAAAGCATGAAAAATATTAAAAATAAATCCAACAAGATATTATTAATATTAATTTTATCTTTAACAACTTGCTTTCCAATATTAACCATTATTATGACAGTCCCAGGAATGGGTATTGAATCATTAACTTTTATTAATAGTGTCGAAAAGCAAATCAAGAGAATAATGCCTAAAAATAAATTTGTTTTTGACCCAAATCATCCTTTATATCAAGAAATGATGGAACACGTTATAAAATCTTCATTTAAAGCAGATGCATTATCAACAATAAATTTTGAAGATTCACAAGAAAAACAAATGTTCTACTTAAAATATTCAAACTACTCTGATGAATGGTATGAAAAATATTGAGCAAAAAAAGTAGAAAATAAAGAGCAAATTGATTTATATGATATTGGATTAAATTTTATTGAATTTGATAAGAGTGTAGCTGAAGAATTTCAATCTTTTGGCTTTGTCAACACCGGAATTCAATGAATATTTAAAAGTGGTGGTTTAAAAGAAATTTTTTCAAAAAATACATATGAAATGTCTTTGAAACAACAAACAATTCTTAATCAAGAAGATTATGATGAACAAATGCGATATAGTGGACCAGGATTAAATGGTATAAAAATTAAACATTCTATTGGAACAAAACTTGTAAATAACAAGGTATGATTTTTAAATACTCAAATTGATTCTATTAATTTTGCACTTAAATTAACAAATCCTTTTGTAGATAAAACTTTAAGTAAAAATCAAAATATAAGATATGTGACAGTAGATGACTTGAAGTTCCCAAATTTTACAGCAACTTTAATTTTTTTAAGATTTAGTGCTGTATTAATATTTTTAAATATTTTAGTTATTCCTGGTGGAATAGGTATGTTTATAATTTTAAAAAAGAAATGAGAAAGATAAAAAAATAAAGGAAGGAAAATAATATGAAAAAATTATTATCATTATTAACTGTATTTATGTTTTCAATTTCAACAGTAACTTCAACAGTTTCTTGTATGCCAAAGCAACCAAGTACTATTAAGACAAGTCCTTTAAAAATTGGTTTGGATATTGATAAAAGTAAAACTATTGATACAAGTTCAAATCCAAAAGATCATTTTGGTTTTACCAACTATTTTATAGTAGGGGACTCATTGAGTGATGTTAATGGTTTAACAACTTATGTTAAAGATAAATTTGTAGTAAATACATCATTGGATCAATATGTTGATTTCAATTTAACACTTGGAGGAGCATATGGCTTTGAAGAAGAAGGTGTTTATAATAGTGCTTTTAGTAATGGAAAGACTGCAGGTTATCTATTATCTGAAAAATTAAATTTTGGAGCAATGAAACCTAGCAATAAATTCTCAAAATTAAGTAATCCAAAAGAAGGTTATGGTAAAAATTACTCAGTTGGTGGTGCAACAGCTGGAAAATCATCAGAATTTGTAAATGGAATTATTATTAATGACTTTAGTACAGAAGAACAAGCCAGAACTTTAGTTAAACAACAAAAAATTGGAGCAAATGATTTAGTCTTTTTTGAAATTGGAGGTAACGATATGTTTTCTTTAATTCAAAGTCAAGATAGTCAAAATGACAAAGCTGTAATAGAATATATGAATGAATCTATTAAAAGTATTAAAGCAACATTATTTACACTTTTAAATAATGGTGTAAAAAACATTTTATTTATGGGACCTCCAATTATGGATAATATCCCTAGATATATCAATAGAGAAGAAAAACAAGATATTATTGATCTTGGAAAAGAATATGAAATTAAAATCAATAAATTAGTTAATGAAGTTAATAGCTATTATTCTGGAAATTTATTTTACACTTCACTATATGAAGGAGAAAATGATTTTCCAAATATTATAAAAGGATATGGCGAAACTATTAGCAATGAAATTGAAAGTGAATATAATACTTGAGCAGCATTTGCCGAAAAAAATATAATACAAATAAATGGTAAAGAAACTTTTAATTTTAACGAACTTTCAAAAGTCAACTTCAAAAATTATATTGAAACAATTAAAATTAATAATACTTTTAGCAAAACTAAATTGGATGTTAAGGTTATAGGACAACCCTTAGACCAAAATCTATGGGGGAATGACTTTAAAAAAAGAGATAAAATAATGACTTCATATTTTTTCACTGATGTTGTTCACCCAACTAGACTGGTTCATGAATATGTTTCAGAAATGATAAAAGAGATTGTTTTAAAGGAGTTTAAATAATTATGAAAAAATTATTAGCTATTTTTGGATCTTCTTTATTAGTGGTTTCACCAGCTATTTTAGTAGTTTCTTGTACTAAAAATAAAAAAATAATAGATGATATTTCATTACAAACTGCAGTTGAGCAAATTGGTAAATCAATTTATTTAACTGATACAAAAAACTATAATTTTGATTATCAAATGGATGGTATATTAAAGAATAAAAGAATAAAAGATATATCAAATATATATGGAAATGATAATTATACTAGAGATGATTTAAATTCTTACTCAAGATTTGATGAACTATATAGATATTATTTTGATAAAAATCTTTTTAAGGATGATTTAAAAGTTGCTGAAACAATAAATTTTGAAGGTAATATTAAACCTCAAAATAGCGCAACTCTTGAAACAATTCTTGTAACAATTCCTAATTTATTGGAATTATTAGGTAATGGTAAAATTATTGCTTTGCTATTTAAATTATTTACAATAATTCCGTCATTTATTGTAAATTTAAGTAATAACTATTTAGTTAGTTATTTAGACAAAATTCTTTCAAAGGAAAATAGTGATGCCTTTTCAAATGCCTTTTCAAATGAGCCATATGCTGATTTTACAAATCAAGAGTCTTTAAACTCAGCAATTATTGGTTTTTCAAACTCAATTGATTATCTTATTGGAAATAAAAATCAACTAGAAATTCCAACAAAAGATGAAGTTGAGGGGCAATTATTTCTGAACTCAATAACTAAATTAACAATTAATCTTAAATCAATTTTTAATAATGAAAAATCAATTAGTTTTGATTTAATAATTGATCTACTTGCAATTTCTGAAATAGTTAGATTTGTAAGAACTCTAATTGTATATATTGTAAATGGAGTAGGAACAATTTATACGGAAAGTGAATCTAATGGAAATAAGAACTATTTCAAACAAATTGAACTATTTAGAAATGCAAAAGTTGATGCTACTAAAAATGAAATAAACTTTTTAAGCTTTTTTGAATTTTTAGAAAGTACATATAAAAATGGTGACGGTTTAAAATTAATATTGGCTTTATTATTTCAAAGTTATGAAAATCCTAAACTAAAAACAAATAGGTTAGGAATCCCAAATATGGGAGTAATTGCAGATGAAAAAATTCAACTAAAAGGAATAAATCCCTTGCTACAAGCTTCAATGAATGCGATATTTCCAACTTTTTATATAACTGAAGGATTATCACCAATAATTGCAAAACTTTTAAAATGACTTAAAATTGATAGAATAAACTTAGCAAGTGTATGTATTGAGTTAATCAATTCATTGGTATCTGGTTCAAACTTTAAAGGAATTATTGATATTATGAATAGTTCATTAGTTAGCCCCATTATCAAAGATGAGATTTTAAAAGAAAGGCTAAAAAGTTTGAAAAAAATTGATGAAATTTACAAAAATTCATTATGAAATGAACTTTATAGTGGAAAATTTATTAACAAAATTTTATTAGTATTGAATAATGAAGAAAATGAAAAAGATATTAATATTAAAAATATTATAGAAAATACTAATTTAACATTTTTAGGGAGAAAATTAACATATAAAGAAGTTTTTTGAAATATAACTAATAATGAGGATTTTAAAGGTGAATTTAAAATTGATTTTACCAATATTTCTGAATTATTAATAAATTTAAGAAAATTATTAGACTTAAAAAATGATGAAAAAAGCGATGTTAACCTTTATAAATTTCAAACTAATTTACAGACATTATTTGCAAATCTACAAGGTATTAAAAAACTAACATCATGAATAACAAATGAAGAAAATGAACAAAGTGATAGTTTATGAGAAGAATTTAGACAAGAACAATCTAAATATAATAAAAAAATAAATGATGATATTTTGAATCAAAAAAATGTAAGTATTACTGATTTAAAAAATTATTCATATCAGGTTGAAGTTGAAAATAAAAAATATATTATTAAACTTAAAATGTTAAAAAGTAACAAATTTCAAATTAGTTCAATTTTTTAATAAAAAAAGTAGTGTTTTTAGGAACTTTTTAGTATAATTAAATTAATCTTTATTTGTTTATAAATACATAAAAATAAAGGTATAGAGAAAAATAAAAGAGGAGACTAGAAATGATAGGTATTATTTCAACAGCTTACTTTACAGTTAAAGATCGTGATGGTATTAAAACTGTAAAAAAATATTGATGAAGAAATATGGTTATTCAACATCTTAAATACAGAGGGAAGTTTTTTGTAATCGCAACAATCGGTTATGGAAAAGCAAATGCTGCAATGGCAATTACTTATTTAATGGAAGAATATCCAACTTTGGAAACAGTTTTAAATATCGACTTAGCTTTATCAACAAATGATAAATTTGATACAACAGATACAGTTATGGCTACAAAATTTATTTATAGAGATGCTGATTTAACAGTATTCAAAGATATTAAATATGGACAAATCGTACATGAACCAGAAGCATATACTTTTAATACAGAATTTGTAACACAAGTTAAAAACTTTAAATTAGGTGTTTCAGATGGTATTATTGGTACTGCTGATATGTTAATTTATAACTCAAAACAATTTAAAGAAATGGTTGACAAATATGGTCAAACAATTGATGTAATTGATTCAGAAGCTGGAGCATTAGCTCAAATAGCTAAAAAATCAAGTGTTAACTTTGTTGCAATGAAAATTATGTATAATAATGCATTATCACCATGAGATAATGACCCATTACATAAGTTTAAAATTTATGAAACAGCTAATACTTTAAAATACTTATTGGCAAGATTATTTAACTTATTATCATCAAAATACATTATTGACTTTACAAAAAGTACAAATGATGAATTAGAAGTAATTCATGAATTATTTGAATTATCTCATGATGAATGAGTATCACTTTTCAAAAGTGATGTTACATCAATTATTTCTGGTTTAGGACCATCATTGATGTTAGTTGATAAAAAAGCAGCTAAACCTGAAGCTGTTGATATTGTTGAAGTTTTAAAAAGTAAATTAGAAGATGAAGGACCAAGTAAAATTATTTTAGGAGAAGATGAATGAAAAAATGCTCCTAAAAAATGATTACGTAAAATGATGTTCTTAACAAATATTCATGTAAATGATGATGAATTGTTATGAAATAAATCAGCTAAATATGATCTTAAATCAACTAAAATTGTTTCAATTGAAGATGTTGCAAGAGCGGTTTCAAAAGCAATTGCTGATCGTTCACAAGATAAATCAGCATATACATATGATGGTGCTACAGTATTGAAAAAACATTTACTAGTTGCAGTAGATGCTCCAATTTCATTCTACATTACTCATAATGTTACTCATGAATTTGTTGAAGCTCCAAAACAAGGATCTCAATTAGTAGCAAACGAATTTACAAAATACTTAAATGAACAATTGGCAGAAGTTGAATCTCCATTTGAAAAAATAATAGTATACTGTAAAGTTCCTGCAGAAGGAGTTGCAAAACTTCCAGTTATTATTAAAACTAAATCAAAAGCTAATCAAGCTGTTGTATTTGGTGGATACTCAAGTAAAGATCAAAAAACTTATACAGTTGTTGATATTACAAGAAATGATTACGACCCATTGAAAGTTGGATCATTCAAAGTTACAGTTCGTTTAAAAAACTCATAGTAACAAAAAATAAAAAAATCACTTTTAAAGTGATTTTTTTATTTTTTAATATAAAGAATTTTAGTATATACTATTTTAGTAAGGGCAAGTGGTGAATTTAATGGCATATAAAAAAAAGAAAGCATTTTTTGAAGATAATGATAGTGTAAGCCAAATTTTAGAAAATTTACTAGATTTATCTTTAATAAAGTTTGATGATAAACCAATGCCAAATAAATACCAAATACCAAATATTGCTAATGATATAGATAATAAAACTATTATTAAAAAAATAAAGCCTTTAGAAACTAGTGAAGCAAAAAATTTAGATTCAATAATTAAAAACGCAAGACAAATGAATAATATATTTAGCAAATCAAAATGAATTAATAATAGTGTTGAAGAAGAAGAATTTATTATTGAAAAGGCAAAAAAAGAAGGAAAATCAGCGTATGATTCAGATGTATTACGTCAATTAATATTGGAGAGGCAAAAGAAAAAGAAAGAATCACTTGGTTTATCAAGTATAATAAATAAAGCAAAAAAAAGAAAATAATATTTATTTTTTAAATAAAAAATTTTATAAGACTTGGGAGGGAAAATAATGGAGAAGAATAATTTAAACGAAATAATTGAAGATATTCAAGAAGCAACTCAAGAAATTATGCAAGAAGAAGTTGTTAAATTCCAATCAAGTGAAGAGAAAAAATCAATTAATAAGTTAGCAAAAGAATTAAATAGAGGAGGAAATATTGATGGTGAACTTTTAAGTAACCTCGAAAGCAAAATTATGTCTAAAAGAGAACAAAAACTACTTGTTCAAGAATATTTTAGAACTAAATTTATTAGAGATTTCTTTAAAATTATATTGGCTGCCTTGTTAATAACTATTACTTTTGATTACTTTATTACTCCAACAGGAAGAGCAGGTCTTTTCCCCGCAGGAGCAGGAGCAATTGCACGTTTTTTTGCAACTTTAACTTTTCCAAGTCAAGATCAAGTACAATTACAGTCATCATTTTACTTTATTTATTATTTTGCTATAAATATTCCTCTTTTTATTTTTGGATACATTAAATTGGGAAAAAGATTTACATTTACAACATTTATTTTTATAATTATGCAAATTGGTTTTGACCAGATTATTCAAAATATTCCATTTATTAATCCAAGAGAATTTAATTTACTTGTAAATTATCAATTAATTGGCTCAATGCCAGGTTCATGAAATACTGGTATTTGATTATTTATTTTTGCTGCATTGGGTGGTTTTTTACTAGGGTTTTCATATTCAATTGTATATAAAATTGGTTCTTCGACTGGAGGCTTGGATTTTTTAACTGTTTTTTTATCTAATAAAACAAACAAGCCAGTTGGTTCACTAAATAGAAAAGTTAATTTTATTATTTTAGCAATTGTTATTATTTTGAATACCATTATTATTCCTATGTCTCTTATTAATTCTGATATAAAAATTAGCATTCTTCAAAGTGGTAGTTATTATCAAGATAATAATCTATTAAAATCAATGTGAGATTTTGCAATTGAAAATGGTGCATTAGTGGGTGATAATAATAATTTACAATGAGATCCAGTATTTGAAGCCTGATTTAGTAATATCATTTATTCTAATGATTACACTTCAATAGAATCTGCAATGAATTTATTTGACGGCTCAGCTTCACTTACAAAGGATCAATATGAATTTTTAGTTCAATTTGTTTGTAAAAAAGGTTATGGTGATGATTTAGTAAATATAAATCAGGGATTAGTATGACATATTAAATTTTTATTTATTTTTGGACCATCACTATTTGCTTCTTTTTCACTTGTAATTTTTGCAGGAATGTCAACTAATATTTTCTATCCAAAATATACAGTAAGAACATATATGATAACAACAAATAATCCAAAGAAAATTAACAAAATGTTATTGGAAAATGGATTCCAAAATGATATTTTAAATTGAGATAGTATTAATAGAATTAATGGAAATTATCTTCATAGAAGTGTTATTATGGTAGCAATGTCAGTTATGGATTGAGATAAAATTGAAAGAGAAATCTTTATGATTGATCCTCAAGTTAAAATTAATGCAATTATAACAAAAAGTGTACGGGGCTTATTTAACTATGAAATTAAAAAAAATGATGACAGAGATATTATAAGAACCAAAATTGAAAAGAATGAACTTGAATTAGAAAAAATTAGACAAATTGCAATTGTAAGAGCTCAAAAAGAACATGAAAAATTACACAAAAAGAGTCAAAGAAGGAAACCAAATCCTAAAAAACAAGAAAATAAGGATAAAAAAGATTAATTTTTTTAAAGAAACTAGTAAATTTATTAAATTTATTAGTTTTTTTGTTTATAATTATGATTATAGTGGTGATTTAATGGAAGAGGAAAATCTTAAAAAAATTATTTATGAAATGTTAGATCTAAAATTAACAGAAATAAGGAAAGAATTTAGTAGAATTACTTTGAAAGACTTATACTGCTATTTAAAGGATGTAGTATTTAAGAATAATAAAATAGTTGATTTAAATGATTTATCGTTCTTTATTATGAACATTAAAATTAACAAAATATTTGAATATCTAAATGTTAGTGCAATTTTAGATGAAAATAATTCAATTGAAATGGATTTAAAAATTATTTTAGAAAGATAGTGGTTAACTTGAATAACAAGGAAAAAAATATAAGCAATAAGCCTAAAAAGCCAATTTTAAAGATTTTTGCTATATTAATAATTATTTCTTCTTTGGTATTAGGGATAGTTTTCTCTAATTTAAAATTCTCAGAAAATATTAAGTTGGGTTCAGACTTTAAAGGTTATTACTCAGCTCTTGTTTCAGTTGGTAATTTAAATGAAAAAGAATCAATAAATGGTCAACCAAATGGTGATTCAACAGAAGGGGCTAAAGCTCTAAATGAACGTTTAAATCCAATGGGAAATAATCAAATAATAATTGAAAAGGCTGGTAAAAACTTTTTAAAAGTTTTATCTCCAGTAGATGCATATCAAAATGAAACAATTTTTAAAAATCAAATCCAAAAAAATGGTGGAATTGTTTTATTAGATTCAACAGAAGGTAAATTTAATGATTTACAAATTACAAATGAAAGTAATAAACTTGAAAGAAAAGGAATTAATGAATATTTTACTGGAGCAAATTCAACTTTCATTAATGAATCAAATTCAAAAAACCCAGCAATTTCATATTCATTAAATGGTGATAATTTTAAAGCATTATTTAAAACAGAAGAAGGAGCTGAAGGACAAACTCGTGAAGCAGGAACTTTACCTTTATTTATCCTTTTAGATGCTGATGGTTTTTATAATGATATAAGAAACTATTACAATTTAATTAAAGGTGAGAAAAAAGATAGAATTGAAGAATTCTTTAAAGTTATTGTTGAACCTTTAAGAACTTTCTATGATGCAAGTAGTACTCCTACAAAAGTAAAAGAAGTTTTATATGACCTATTTTATGGTCAATGAACTGAAAAGACATCTTCAGGAATTAGTACAACTTATAGAGGATCATTGATGAGTAGAAGAAATGGTTCAAATGAATCTTTAAAAGATGCAAGTTCATTCTTAGAGGTTGTAGATTCATTTAACTATTTATCAGAAACTTCAAAATATGTTTATGATTCAAATGCTGTAACAAAAGATTTTGAAACAGGTGGAAGATATTCAAAGAATGTAAAATTATGAGATTCTTCGAATACATTAACAGAAAAATATAAAGTTAATGAAATATTTTCTTTAATAAATCCAGTACTTTTAAATTTTGTTATTTCAAATCAAATCCTTTTTAATGAAACTTTTGCTAATAACTTAGTAACTAATTATTTCTTATTTAATGGAAATGTTACTGAATCAAAAGGGCAAGCTTCTAAAGGATATATTGATGGAAACAATTTAATAACTAAAGTTGATTCAGAAGCAAAGGCTAGAATTGGTGCTTCTTTATTTAACGCCTCTGGTAAAGGATTTGTTTTTACAGTTAACTCTGTTGCAACTATTGATGGAAAAGTAACACAAGTAATGTTAATTTCATCATTAGTATTTATATTAATTATTGCTTTATGTTTAATTGTTTATATGGGATTCTTTTATAGACTACTTGGTCTTTTCTCAATGATAATTACATTAGCAATTATAGGAATGACTTTATTGTCATTATCATGATTCAATCTGGCAGTTGGACCAGAAACAATTATTTGTTCGTTTATTTTACTTGGGCTAAATATTGAGATCTTCTCTTCTCTATTTGAAAATATGAAGGAGAGTTACTATCTAAAACAAAGGGGATTAAAAACTAGTTTTAATATTTCTATTAAAGAAAATGTTGGAATAGCATTAGATTTAGTTGTTGCTTTGTTAATTCCATCAATGTGTATGTTCTGAATCTCATCTAATGCAATTATTTCAATGGCAATAATGTTAGCAATGGGGTCATTCTTTACAGTATTATTTACAATATTGGTAGGTGTAATTCTATTCAAATTAATAATTAATTCTCAATTAATTGCAAATAAATCATATTTATTCGCTTTAAATACAGACTTTGCATCTCAAGGTAAATTCTTTATTAATTATAAAATAAGAAAAATAGAAAATAAAATTATTAAACTAAACTCAAAACCTGAAATTGACAAAGAAGCAATTACAAAACTTGAAAGTGATCTTGAATCTTTAAACGATAAATTAAGTGAAATTAATTTAAAAGATATAGAAAAAAATAATAAGAAGCAAGAATTAGCTAAGGAAAAACTAAATAAAAAAATTGATTTAATAACACAAAAAATTAATAGTTTAAATCCTGAAAAAGATGCTAAAAAAATTCAGTCACTTAATTTTAAAGTAAATGAATTAATATTTGTTAGAGATGATAATACTCAAAATATTATTGAAGAAGAAGGACAAATTATTACTTCTACTAATGAAAAACTAAAAATAAAGACAGTTGAAAGAAATATTAAAAATGGAACTAAGTTTGTTTCATTATTTGGAGTAATTCTACTTGCATTATCACTAGGTCTTGGTTTCTTATTTGGTCTACGTTTTGATGATACATTTGGTGGAAGAACAGACTATACTTTATGAGGAGATAATACTTCAACACTTTATTCTCAAATAAGAGAAGAGAGTTTTGAAGATACAAGTTATGGTAATGAACAAAAGTTAAAAGAAATCTATGAATTTAAAGAAGAGTTAGTTGAAAAACATGAAAGTTTTAAATCTAATAATCAATACAATGAAGAAGCTGTTAAATTAGATGAAACAAAAACAGTTAGTGAATTCTTAAACTTTGTACTCGATGATAGTTTTTATGTTAATTACTTAGCTCAAAATTTATCAGATAAGAAGTCATATAAAAGTAAAAATTATTCAGTTTCTTATGGAGATAAATTCATATTTAATGATTCTTCTTCAATAACTGAAGAAAATCAAAATTGAATAACATTGACAGTATTTACACAAGATTTAAAACAATCAGCAATTATTAAAAAAATGTTTAATAATTTAGGTGTGGATAAAAATATAAATTCAACTTCAAACAATGGATTTATAACAAAATCTATTAAACCTGCTACAATGTTCTGATCAATTAAAGAAATAGCAATCTCTATTTTAATAATTATTGCAGCATTAGTTATTTATATACTTATTAGATTTAAATGAACATATTATATAGCAATGATTATATCAATAGTTTTGGCACCACTAGTTGCAGTTGCAGCAATTACAGCATTGCAAATTCCTTTAGGAAATGTTGCAATCATTGCAATAGTAGGTTCAATATTCTTTACAATTATTTCTTTATTCATTATCTTTGGTAAAGCAAGAACTCTAATTGCATCAAAAGATGAAAAATCATTAATAAACTTCTTTAAACAAGAAATTGAAATTATTTATGATACAAAGTCAGTTAAGAAAAAAATGAATGATGAGTTATTTAATCTTAAAAATGAAATGAGACTAAATATTAGAACTAATAATTTACCAAAAGAAGAGAAGAAAAAATTAAAATT